>JAUXFI010000024.1 GCA_030620125.1 Anaerolineae bacterium | reverse complement strand
CGCTCAAAGCCCCCGTCCCCGGGGGCGGCTCAGACAAGGTTTGCTCCGCGAATTCGCCCCCGAGACGGGGGCTGGGAGCGTTGAGATTATTCTTGCCCCAATTTTTTGAGAGGATACGTGTAGTGGATCTCCTGAAGCCAAACAGCCCAGTACGAGACAGGACGGGTATGGTTGGGCATCCAGATATCGTTCGATAATCTCGCCGTCCAGCAGGGCTTGCTCTATCTCAGCAACGGTGATTTCTCGTTCCAGCCGGACAATAGTTGCATGTTTGGTGAGACGATAACGCCCCGCACGGACGTGGCTACGGATGAAACGCTTACTGGGTAGCTGGAGCACTTGTTTTCTCAGTAGCCATAGCTCTCATCAAGAGACAGCGGGTGGCGAGGCCCGGCAGCCGGGTCTTGGCTGCGCCGCCTGTTCACGTCTCATGCCTCGCCGCCCAGCGCCTGAGCGGTGCTCAACCTCTCCACCGTGCGGTCTATGCGCCGCAGGAGACCGGTGAGCACCTCCTTCGGGCCGATCTCGACGAAGCGTATCACCCCCTGCCCGATCATCCAGCGCAGCGACTCGGTCCAACGCACGGCCGAGGTGAGTTGCCGCCCCAGCGCGTCGCGGATGTCGTCGGGGTCGCTGAGGGGGCTGGCGGTGGCGTTGGCTACGATAGGGACAGTTGGCTCGTGGAACGGCGTGACGTCGAGGAGGCGGCGGAACTCGGTGGCGGCCTCGGCCATCATGGGGGAATGGGCGGCGATGCTCACGGCCAGCCGGACCACCCGCCTGGCTCCCTGCTCCTTTGCCAACTCCATCGCCCGCTCCAGCGCATCCGCCGTCCCAGAGATGACCAGTTGGCCGGGGCAATTGTCGTTGGCGATGCCGGCATACTCTCCGCTCTGCTCACGCACTGCGGCGCAGATTTCTTCCAGCGGCTCGCGCTCCAGCCCCAGCACAGCCGCCATCCCCCCTGGGCTTTGCTCACCGGCCTGCTTCATCAAGCGGCCGCGCTCGCGCACGAGCCTCAACCCGTCCTCGAAAGAGAGCGCCCCCGCCGCCACCAGCGCGCTGAACTCTCCCATGCTGTGCCCGGCAACGTAGGCCGGGCTGTCCAGCCCGCCTTCTTCCAACACGCGCAGCGCGGCTATGCTCGTGACAAGGATGGCTGGCTGTGTGTTGAACGTGTCGTTCAGTAACTCGGCTGGCCCATCGAAACACAGTTGCGACAAAGCAACGTCCAGGATGCTGTCAGCCTGGTCGAACACGGCGCGGGCCACGGGGGAGCAGTCGCAGAGATCGCGCCCCATTCCCACGTACTGGGAGCCCTGGCCCGGAAAAAGATAGGCGCACAACGTTTTACGCATTACGCATTACGCATTACGTTTTACGTCCTCATTCCTCTTCGATCTCAATGATCTGGACACCACGATAGGTGCCGCAGGACAGACAGACGTGGTACGGTCGCTCCGGCGCGCCGCACTGTGGGCAGGTTGCCAATTGTGAGACCTTTGCCTTCCAGTGGCTGCGGCGGTTTCTCCGGCGGCTTTGTGATATTCTACGCTTTGGTACTGCACCCATAGTTCCTCATCCTCCTCAACTCTCTTTTGATTTATCTCCGGCATCCCATACAGGATAACACGGGGGCGTATTATAGGGGTGGGCAACTAACCTGTCAAGGCACTGCGTCACCGTCACCGCCGCCGCCGTGCTCCCCTTCGATGGGAGGGGCGTTCTCACTCCTCTCCCGTTCGGCCTGGATGGTGCAGATGCCGTTTTCGATCACCGTCAACGCCCGCCTCAGTTCCTGCTCCAGCTTGCAGAGCGTGTCGAAAGCATAGTCATCGGCGCCAGCGCGAACACTCTCTACTTCCCGCTCGGTCCGCTTGCGGATGGCCGCAGCTCGCTCCTCGGCGGCCCGTGAGATGGTGTGCTCGGCCGTGATCTGGGCTGCCTCGCTGCGGGCCAACGCGACGATGCGTTCCCTCTCCTCGTGAGACTGGGCCAGGATACGTTCCTTCTCGCGGGTGATGCGCTCGGCGCGCCGCACCTCATCGGGGATCGAAATGCGCATCTGATCGAGCAGTGACCAGATGTGACGCTCGTCCACCAGCCGCGTGCCGCTGAAGGGCAACCGCTTGCTATTCTTGATGGCTTCTTCCAAACGGTCTATCAAGTGCATAATATCCATATTGGCCTCCGACGTTCAATCACGCAATGAGACGAGTGGCACCGGTTCGTGATTCTCCTCCCGTTCGCGCCATTTCGCCTGTGTCAGCTTATGCTGTTGCCTGTGCCTGCTCCAGCACCTTCTCTCTCAACCACACCTCTATGAGCGTCTCGGATGGTATCTGCTTTGCTCTGGCAATTTCCGTCAGCCTATCAGCCAGTTCTTCGTTAATAGCAAAGATGTGCGTTGTCTTTCTAATGTCAACGTCAAAGTGGGCTTCGGGCATTTGGTCCCAGTACTCGCCCAGATCATGAGTTTCAAAGAACTCGACCAATTCGTCAACGGAACTGAATTCGGGCATACGCTTGGATCTATTTCTTACCATTGTGCTACCGTTCAATCACGCAATGAGACGAGTGGCACCGGTTCGTGGTTCTCCTCCCGTTCGCGCCGCTTCTCTGCCAGCGCGTCCGCGACGTGCGGTGGGACCATTTCGCTCACGTTGCCCTCCAGCAGGGCGATCTCTTTGACGATGCTGGAACTCAGAAAAGCGTGGGCCTGGCGTGTCATCAGGCACACGAACTCGATCTCCGGCGCAAGCTGGCGGTTGGTGAGCGCCATCTGGTACTCTAGCTCAAAGTCAGAGATGACACGCAGCCCGCGCACGATGGCCTGCGCCCCGACCTGGCGTGCAAACTCCACCGTCAATCCGCCATAAGTCGCCACGCGCACATTAGGTAGAGCGGCCAGAGCCTGGCGCGCCAGCGTCACCCGTTCCTCGACAGTGAACAGCAAGCTCTTTGCCGGCCGGTCGTAGACGGCAACCACCAGCTCATCAAAGATGTTGGCCGCGCGAGTAACAATGTCCACGTGGCCCAGGTGGATAGGGTCAAAGGTACCAGGATAGATGGCAACGTGGCTCAACTGACTTGCCCCTCCTCCCCATCCTCTGTCTTCCAGAACTGTGCCACTCGCCGGGCCAACAAGCGGTTGTCCGGGTCGGCCAGTTCTGGATCGTTCTCGAAAAACCGGCGGGCAGCCTCGCGGGCGACTTGGACGAGCCTCAGGTCGGTCACGCTGGCCAACTTGAGGTCGGGGAAGCCGGACTGGCGGGTGCCGAGGAACTCTCCCGGCCCGCGCAATTCCAGGTCCTTCTGCGCCAGCACGAACCCGTCGTTGCTGGCCTCGACCGCCTGCAATCGTTCCTGCGCCTCGGTGGAAGAGGAGTCAGAGACCAACAAGCAGTAAGAGGCGTGCTCACCCCGGCCCACACGGCCTCGGAACTGGTGGAGTTGCGCCAATCCGAAACGGTCGGCTCCCTCGACGAGCATCACCGTGGCGTTGGGCACGTCAATGCCCACCTCGACGACGGAGGTGGCGACCAGGATGTCCAGTTCCCCCTGGGCGAAGCGGCCCATCGTGGCCTCTTTCTCCTCGCCCTTCATACGCCCGTGCAACAGGCCCAGCCGCAGGTCGGGGAAGATGTACTTTTGGAGGCGCTCGTGCTCTTCGACGGCTGCCGTGGCCTCGACTTTTTCTGACTCCTCGACCAGCGGGCACAAAATGAACGCCTGCCGCCCCTCCTCGACCTGGATGCGCAAGAAGGTATAGGCCCGTTCCCGCTCGGTGGGCAGGATCAGACGAGTCACGACCGGCTTGCGCCCCGGCGGCATCTCATCAATGGTCGAGACATCCAGGTGGCCCCACACTGTCAGCTCAAGAGAGCGGGGGATGGGGGTGGCGGTCATCACCAACAGGTGGGGGTTGTAGCCCTTCTGCCGTAGCGCGGCCCGCTGGCTCACGCCAAAACGATGCTGCTCATCAATCACCGCCAGGGCCAATTCCTTGAATTGCACGCTTCCCTGGATCAGCGCGTGAGTGCCCACGACGATGTCCACGCTGCCATCGGCCAGCCCGGCGTAAATCTCCTCTCGCTCGTGGCCGGTCACGCTGCCGGTCAGGAGGCGGATCGTGGGATGGCGCTCGTCCTCTCCCTCGCGTGAGGGACCTGTCTGTTCCAGGAGGCGGTTGAGCGTCTGGTAGTGCTGCTCGGCCAGAATCTCGGTGGGGGCCATCAGCGCCGCCTGAGCGCCGGCGGTCACTGTCAGAGCCATCGCCGCTGCCGCCACGACTGTCTTGCCCGAGCCTACATCCCCCTGCAGAAGCCGGTTCATCGGCTTGTCCGAGCGCAGGTCGGATACGATCTGCTGCAGCGTCCGCTGCTGGGCACGGGTCAACTCAAACGGCAGACCAGCGATAAAGCCGTGAAGCACGGCATCGTCCACCGGCAGCGGCTTGCCCTGCACCGAACGGTACAGGTAGCGCCGGCGCAATAGGCCGATCTGCAATACGAACAACTCGTCAAAAGCCAGCCGGTAACGGGCACGCTCCAGCAGTTTTTTGTTGTCCGGGAAATGGATCTGGACGATGGAGGTCTCCAGGTCCAACAGTTCTGCTTCTTGTCGCACCGGGGCTGGCAGGTGGTCGGGGAGCCGCTTGGACCAATAGTTCACGGTGCGCTTCATCAGACGGCGCAGCCACCTGGCGCTGATGCCCTTGGTGAGCGGATAAACCGGCACGAGACGGGCAGTGTGCAATAATTCCTGTTCCAGCGGCTCCCATTCAGGAGAACTGAAACACAGCCGGCCCAGGTATTCGTTCACCCGACCGCTGATCACGATCTGTTGCCCGCGCTCAATCCTGCCAGCCAGATAGGGCTGGTTGAACCAGGTGGCCTCGATGAAACCGGTGCCGTCGGAGAGAGTGGCCTTAAAGATGGAGCCGCCTCCCCGGGTCTGGCGCGCGCCAGCATCCCAGACCTGGGCAATGATGGTGACCTCTTCGCCGTATTCGAGGCGGTTGATGGGTTTGAGTTGCGAATAGTCGTCGTGGTGGCGGGGGAAGAGATAGATCATATCGCGGATGGTGTGGATGCCCAGTTTGGCCAAGCGACTGGCCTGCCGGGGACCAACCCCCTGCAGAGCGGTGATGGGGGAGTCGAGACCAGTGCGTTGGCGGGTGGGCGCGGGCCTGGGCGTGGCAGGTGCGGTGGGGGATGGTCTGGCCTCGGCAGAGGCAGGAGCAGGTGAAGCGACAACGGTGGAGACTTTCTCTTTCGTAGGAGCGGGCGCCTCCTCGATCATTTCCAACAGCGCCGTCACGGCCTCCTCGCGGGCGGTTCGATCGGGGAGGCTGCTGTAGGCCTGCAACCGGTCGGCCACTGCCTGCACCCAGCCGGTTGCCTCCGGCCCAAAGTCCGCTCCGGCCTCCTGCAACCAGGTGTCGGCGAAGCGGGCCAGGCCGCCGAAGACAGCGCGGTCCTGGTATCTCTCTGTTTCCAGGTTGAGTATCTTGGTCAGTTTTTGGATGGACATAGTTGTACCTTATCTGCTGGTTACGGCGGCCACGCCCAGTCCTCGTGGCCCCACGTGGGCGCCGATGATGGTGGTGACAGCGGTGGTGACGAGATTCTCAGGCGGGCAGAGATTGGCCAGGCGGTCACGAAACTCTTCTACTTCCGGAGCGTAAGTATGAAGGATCGCCAATCGCTCCAACGGGCCTAGAGCGCGCGTGAGTTCCACCAGCCGCTCGATGGCCCGGCGTCTCGTCCGCGTCCGTCCCATATCTCTGACCTTGCCCAGGACTGCCTCCACGATCGGCTTGATGCACAGGAGATGGGCGGCTTTCGCCCGCGCCCAACTCACCCGTCCACTGCGACACAGGTACGCCAGCGTATCGAGCATTGCATAGACGTGCACGCGGGGCTTTAATCCCTCGACCAGGGCCAGAATCTCTTTAGCGCTGCGTCCTTCTGCGGCTGCTTCGGCCGCCGCGATGACCATCCAGCCGAGGCCCATCGTGAGTTGCTCCGAGTCTACGACGTGCACCTTCAGTTCTGGAACCTCCTGCGCGCCCAGGTGGGCGACGTTGTACATCCCGCTCAGGCTACCCGAGAGCACGATGGCGATCACCTCGTCCGCCTCCCCGACCAGGCTGCGATACGCCATAGCGAATTCGTGGGCTGGCGGCACAGAGGTGGTCGGCACGACCGACATGGTGGGCAATTGGGAGTAGAACTCCTCCCGGCTAAGCCCCTCAAGGGAAGGCGCGTCTCGATAACTCTGATTGCCCATCTGGATGTAGGCTGGCACGACGATGATGCCCAGCCGGGATACCGCTTCGGGAGGCACGTCAGACGTGCTATCGGTGAGAATGTGTACCCGGTTCATCAGAACGGTGTCTTCCTGCCTGATCCCTCGTACACCATCAGGCCCATCCCATCTGGCCCGATGTGTGAAGCCAGCAACGGGCCGTAGAGCAGGATAGGGAACTCGCGACCGGGCGCGATGATTTCGAGTCGCTCCCGCAGCAGTCTCGTCTCCTCTGTGGGATAGGGCGTGCTTTGCAGGATGGCGATCTGTTCGGTGTAGGAAAACTCGTTGGCGAACTCGGCCAGCTTGTCTATCGCCCGGTCGTGACTGCGAACTTTTTCCATCGGGATGATCTGGCCCTCCTCGATCGACAGGAAGGGCTTGATGTCCAACATTGTGCCCAGAATGGCCTGGGCCGGACTGATGAGTTGGCTGTGTTCAAGATAGTCCAGCGTGTTGGTGATCAGCACGATGTAGATACGTCGAATGGTTCCCCGGATCTGGCGCATGATCTTGCCCAGCGGGACGGACTCGTTGGCCAATTGCGCTGCTTCCTGCACCAGGATGTCCAGACCCAGGGAAAGAGTTTCCGAATCCATCACCACGATGTCACAGCGTCCCAGGAACTCGCGGGCCGCAGCTTGGGCCTCGCGGTGAACGAGACTGAGACTGGCCGAGGAGTGAAGTGAGATGATCTGGTTGGTACGGCGCGTCAGGTGGTTGTACACGCGCCGGAATTGCTCGGCGGTTGGACCGACGATCCTGGGATGGACACGCTGGCGTGCCATGCGGAGTAGCAACTCCTCGTGGCCCAGATCCGTGCCGTCCTGGTAATCCTCGTGGTCAACGCGCACGGTCAGAGGGACGACGATGATGCCGAGCCGCTCGGCGACGGCTGGCTCGATAGTCGCTGCACTGTCAGTAACGATGTAGACTTTGGACACAGACCCTCCGTTGTTGGTAAATTAGGAAACTGGTAGATTGGTGCATTGGGAAACCAGTACATTGGTGGTACATTGGGAAACTACTGGCTAGCCATCAACCACCAGTTTACCAATCTACCAATCTACCGGCTATCATTATTCCACCGAAAGAATGTAATAGTAGTGAGGCTGTCCACCGGCGATCACCTCGATCTCCTGGTCAGGCCAGTCTTGTTGCAGGAGTTCGGCTAACTCGTTGGCGTCGCTCTCGCTGACGTCTTCACCATAGTACAGGGTGATGATCTCGCCGTCGGTGGAATTCATCTTCTTTAGCAATTTTCGTACGACTTCTTCGACTGTCGTGCCGGTCACCTCGAGTTCCCCATCGTGCAAGCCGATGATCTGCCCATCGGTGACTTTTACGCCGTTGATCGTGGCCGAACGAGTTGCGGTGGTGACCTCACCCGTCTCGACATCTTCCATCGCGCTGGTCATGGCAGCCACATTGGTCTCGAAATCAGCCTGGTGGTTGACCGCCAACAGCGCCGCGATGCCCGCCGGAGCGGAGCGCGTGGGAATGACGGCCATAGGTTTGCTGCCGAGTGTGCGGGCCTGATTGGCGGCCAGGATGACATTGCTGTTATTGGGCAGCAGAATCACTTGTTCGTTCGGCAGTCTCTCGACAGCCTCCAGTAAATCCTGGGTGCTGGGATTCATCGTCTGGCCACCGCGCACGATACCACTCACGCCCAGGCTCTTGAAAATGCGGGCCAGTCCATCTCCCATGACGACAGCCACGACGCCGATCCCCTGAGAGGACTGGGGCGAGAGGGACAGCGACAGATCGCGCTCGACGACAAAGTCCTGATACTGAGCCTGCATGTCCTCCACTACGACGTCGCGCAGCGAGCCCAGGCTGGCTCCATAACTGACGGGAACGCCGGGGTCGGGCACGTGGACGTGTACCTTCACCGTGGTGGGGTCGCCAACGACGAGCGGGCACTCCCCCATGTCCACGATTCCCTGGCGAATAGCGCCCACGTCAAGCTCCTGCCCGACGATGAGGAACTGCACATCGTAGCCGTAGCCGATCTCGCCGGGATCCAACCCCGTATGGACAAGATCCACCGCCTCGGTCAGCCGCACATCTTCGGCGATGGATTCTCCTCGCATGTAGCGCAACATTCCCTCTAGAATGACGAATAGTCCCTGACCACCAGCGTCTACCACCCCGGCTTCTTTGAGCACCGGGAGCAACGAAGGAGTGAGCGCCACAGTTTCGTGGGCGGCAAACACCATGTGCTCCAGGACGTGCACCAGGTCATCCGCCTCATCCGCTGCATGGGTCGCCGCGTCGCCGACGGCGCGGGCAACGGTGAGGATCGTGCCCTCGACCGGCTTGACGACGCCCCTGTATGCGGTCGCCGATGCTTCCCGGCAGGCAGCGGCCAGGTCCTGAACGCCGCAGCTTTCCTTTTCGTCCAGGCTGCGGGCGAACCCGCGCCAGACCTGGGAGAGGATGACGCCAGAGTTGCCCCGAGCGCCCATCAGTGCACCGTGGGCCATCTGGTGGGCTACCTTCCCGACGTTACGTTCCGGTGTGTTTTCGATCTCGGCCCAGGCGGCCTGCATCGTCAGCACCATGTTGGTTCCCGTGTCGCCGTCGGGTACCGGATAGACGTTGAGCACATTGATGGCGGTCTGGTGATGTTGCAGCCAAACCAGCGCGGCCTTGATCAAACGCTTAAAGCCCTGGCCATCCGTGACCAGGCGCGGAGACCAACGTGTGGTCTTTGATACTTTCTCGTCTGTCAACCCACTATTCCCCCTCGGTAAATCTCAGTCAGTATCGCTGACGCGGAGTCCTTCGACGTGGACGTTGACGCTGGCGACGGGTACGCCCACCGCCCGTTCGACACTGAACTTTACGACATTCATGACACTGCGGGCCACGGCGGCGATGCGAGTGCCGTACTCGACAATTACGTACACGTCAATGATGATCTGTCCATCTTTGATGCGCACCTCGACCCCGCGCTTGCTGTCGTGGGAGAGGACGTTGGCAATGCCGGTGGCCAGGTCCTTTGCTGTGGTCCCTACGACGCCATAGCAGGTCAGCACGGCCTCGTTCACAATGCTGGCGATGGCCGTGGATGAAACTTCGATGCGTCCCAGACTAGATCGTCTCTCTGGCATAAATCCCTCCATCAGGGCAGTAGCGGTTCCCTACAACTGGGGGCTTCTTTTTCGCCTGCTTGCGACCCGCACGCCTTGTCCCCTGCGGGCCGCCTCGCGGATAACCTTGATCGCCGCTGCGACCCCCTCCGGTGTCTCGAAAACGGCTGTCCCGGCCACAAGCGCCGTCGCCCCGGCGGCCACGACCCGCTTCGCCGTCTTTGGCCCGATACCGCCATCTACCATCAACTCTGCCTCACTTCCGGCGCTATCCAGCATCTCCCGCACCCGCGCGATCTTTTGTAATGTGTGCTCAATAAAGCACTGCCCTCCAAAACCTGGGTTGACGGTCATCACCAGCACAAGGTCCACGTCGCTCAGTACCTCGCCGATGGCGGCTGCCGGCGTGGCCGGGTTCAGAGAGACGCCGGCCCGCGCGCCCAGGTCTCGTATCTGTTGCAGGAGACGATGCAGGTGCGGCGTAGCTTCGACGTGGGCAGTGAGCCCATCGGCGCCGGCCTCGACGAAGGCGGGCACGTAGCGCTCCGGCTCGCTGATCATCAGGTGCACGTCGAGCGGCAGGTGCGTGACACGGCGCAGTGCCCGCACGACGAGCGGGCCGACAGTAATGTTCGGTACAAAGTGACCGTCCATCACGTCCACGTGGATGCAATCCACGCCAGCGGCCTCGACGCTTTCGACTGCCTCAGCCAGGTGAGCAAAGTCGGCGGCAAGTATGGAGGGAGCGATTTTGATTGGCCGGGTCATTGAGGAGATATGATACAACGAGTTGGCAGATTTGGCAACTGAGCGAGTGCAGGTGATGGTTGACAGAGTTAGCCGGGCCTCTACGCCGCCGCGCGCGCCCGCCTGTGCCGCGTCGGGCGGGGCTACCCGACTTGCGCGGGCGGGCGGGGTGAGGTAGAATCTGCTAGCACAAAGGGGAGAAAGTATAACGATCTGGGCAAGTCACTTGTCAACCTCAGCCAAGCAGGGTACAATGCCCCCCACCGAACAGGTGAGAGTGTTTTTACCTCTTGGGCCGTAAAAGTACGAGTGCGTCTCGTAGAACTGGGAGACAAATGAAATCACACACCCAATACCTGACCTTCAACACGCGCCAACGCCGCGAGTTGGTGCACATCACTCGCCAGGTCGAGCAGGCCGTAACCGAGAGCGGCGTGCAGGAAGGCTTCGTGCTCGTCTCGGCTATGCACATCACCGCTGGCGTGTTCATCAACGACAACGAGCCGGGACTGCACAAAGACATCTGGGAGTGGCTCGAGGGGCTGGCCCCCTACCGCCACGACTACCGCCACCATCGCACCGGCGAGGACAACGGCGACGCGCACCTCAAGTCGCTACTCATACACCACCAAGTCATCCTGCCCATCACCTCCGGGCGGCTCGACCTGGGACCCTGGCAACGGGTCTTTTACGCCGAGTTCGACGGCCAGCGGCGCAAGCGGTTGGTCATCAAAGTGATAGGGGAGTAAACGAATGAAAATCGTCCTTGACGCAATGGGTTCTGACGACTACCCGACCCCCGACGTTGCGGGAGCAGTGCTGGCGGCGCGGGAATGGGGCGACGAGATCATCCTCGTCGGACGCGAGGAAACGATCCGGCAGGAACTGGCCTGCCACGACACCGCCGGGCTCAAACTAGAGATCGTCCACGCCTCCGAGGTCATCGAGATGGAGGATGAGCCCGCCTGGGCCGCACGAGTGAAAAAGGACTCCTCGATGCACGTGGGGATGAACCTGGTGCGCGACGGTCAGGCCGACGGCTACGTGACCGCTGGCAACACGGGCGGCGCGCTGGTAGTAGCGACCCTGCACACCCTGCGGCGCATTCGAGGCGTGAAGCGCCCGGCGCTGGCCGCGATACTGCCGCTTCCCGCCGGCCGCGTCGTCGCGCTCGACATCGGCGCCAACGCCGACTGCCGGCCCGAATACCTGCTCCAGTTCGCGCTGATGGGTCACATCTACGCGCGGGCCGTGTTGGACTGCGCCAGTCCCCGCGTGGCGCTGCTCTCCAACGGCGAGGAACCGGGCAAGGGCAACACGCTGGTCAAAGATGCCTACAAGCTACTGACCGGCTCCGGCCTGAACTTTGTCGGCAACATTGAGCCCAAGGAGGCGGTAGCCTGCCACGCAGACGTCGTCGTCAGTGATGGCTTCACCGGCAACATCTTTATCAAGACAATCGAAGCCACGGCCAAGATGCTGACCAACCTCATCCGGGACGAGATCAAGGCCAACCCGCTGACAGCCGCAGGCGGACTGCTGGCGAAACCGGCCTTCGGTCGCGTGGCGCGGCGGGTGGACCCCTTCGAGGTCGGCGGGGGGCCGCTGCTGGGCGTCAACGGTGTGGTGATCGTAGGCCACGGGCGCTCCAACGCGCGCGCCATCAAAAACGCCATTGGGCAGGCACGCAAGGCCGTGCAAGGCGGCGTAGTAGAAGCGATTCGTAGCGGCCTGATAGCAACGGCCTGATGACAACAGACTAAACAAGGAGCAGAAATGAACGAACGCAAACGTGTCGTCGTCACTGGCATAGCGGCAATGACGCCCCTGGGCCTGACGATGGAGGAAACATGGGAGGGACTGCTGGCCGGGCACTCCGGCATCGGCCCCATCACCCAATTTGATGCCTCAGATCTGCCCGTGTACATCGCGGGCGAACTGAAGGGCTTTGACCCCAAGCAGTATATCAACTTTAAGGAAGCGCGGCGCATGGCGCGCTGCTCGCAGATATCTATCGCGATGACCCAGGCAGCGCTGGCCGACGCGGGAATGAGCCTGCCGCTGGCCGACGAGGAGCGCGTTGGTGTGCTGATGGGGAGCGCCATCGGAGGCCTCGGGCGCGTCATCACAGGAATAGACACATTTCGCAACAAGGGATTGGCGCGCACCAGCCCGTTCATCCTCACTTCGGCATTGGTGAATATGCCCTCCCATCACGTGAGCTATTGGGCCAAGGCCAAGGGACCCATCAGCACGGTAGTCGCCGCCTGCGCGACAGGCACACAGGCCGTGGGAGAAGCCGCCGAATTCATCCGCCGGGGTGCAGCCGACGTGATGCTCTGCGGAGGGGTAGATGCGCTGATCCACTCCGCCCCTATCGTCGGTTTTTGCGCCATGCGGGTGCTCTCCACCCGTAACGACGAGCCAGAACGGGCCTGTCGCCCCTTCGACGCCGACCGCGACGGCATCGTCTACAGCGAGGGAGGCGCGCTCTTCGTCCTGGAATCGCTGGAACACGCCCAGGCACGGGGGGCGCACATTCGCGCCGAGATACTGGGTCATGCATCCTCGTCCGATGCCTTTCACGTGGCGCAGCCAGACCCCGAAGGAGGGGGAGCAATCCGGGCCACGCGGTGGGCGCTGGAAGACGCCAGACTGACACCGGCCGACGTGGATTACATCAACGCCCACGGCAGCAGCACGCTGCTCAACGACCGGGTCGAGACACTGGTCATCAAACGGGTATTCGGCGAGCGCGCCTACGAGATACCCATCAATTCGACCAAATCCATGATTGGCCACGCCATGGGCGGAGCCGGAGCCATCGAGGCTGCCGTGTGCATGCTGACGATCGAGCAAGGAATGATCCACCCGACGCTCAACCTGGAGACCCCCGACCCGGAGTGTGACCTGGACTATGTGCCGGAGGGAATGCGCCAGGCCGACGTACGCGTAGCCATATCCAATTCCCTGGGGCTGGGCGGGCAGAACGCCTGCCTGGTGACGGGCCGCTTCGAGGAGTAGTTCCTACAATGCGCATCATTCGCAACGAACGTCGAATCCGCGTGTCAAGTTACATCGGCCAGTACGCGACGCTGACCGGGCTGCTGGCGCTGGTGGCCGGCCTGATCATATCCTTCGCCAGGCCAGAGTGGTTCACGCTGATGCTGGCGAGCATGACGCTTGGCATTGGCCTCTCAATAGTGGGAGGCTTCTTCGCCGACCGTTACGCCGGCCCGTTAGCCCACCACGACGCGCTGGCCAAAGCCCTCAAGGGGCTGGACGACCAGTACACGCTCCTGCAGTACACCCTCCCCGCCTCTCACGTCCTGCTGGAACCCAGCGGCTGCACCGCCTTCGTGGTCAAAGCGCAGGGAGGACAAGTGACCTGCCAGGAGGATGGCCGGTGGAAACACCGCCAACGGGCCAAGTTCTTCCGGCAGTTTGCGGGCCAGGAGGGACTGGGCGCTCCGCACGTCGAGGCCGAGCACCAAGCGCGCAAACTGGAGCGCTGGCTGGCCAAACAACTGCCCGACGTCGAGGTTCCCGTGCGGGGGGCCATCGTCTTCGTCAATCCCGACGTCACGCTGGACGTTGCCGCCCCGCCTGTGCCGGCCTTTTACGGCAAGAAGGTAAAAGCCTGGCTGCGGGGGCCGGGCAAGCTCAAACCTCTGCCATCCGTCGAGCGTCAGCGGCTGGCCGAGACCCTGGGTGCTGATGATCAGGCTGCAAGCGCACAGGAGCAAGAGAACACGTAGTTGTCTCTGGGGATTCAGCATCCCTCTCACCCATTCTCTCCCAAACAAAACACTGGGGACAGGCAAATCGCCTGTCCCCTGCGTTTTCGATTGGCCCGCCGCCCGCTATCGTTTGACGGCTACCCGCCCATTTCCTTCAGCCGGGCTTCCCACTTGGTATACAATTTATTGTACGTCGCCTCGCTGATCTCCCCCTCGGCCAGCCGCATATCCAGGTTATCCACCGTGGCCTGGATACCCGCCGCCGTCTTCGGAGTAGCAGGAGCCGCCGGGGCCGCCGGGGCCGCGGGAGCAGATTGCTGGGCTGGCTGCTGCATTGACTGTGTCATCATCTGCGCCATCGCCGCGCCCATGCCCATGCCCGCGCCCAGGCCCACGCCAGCGCCGGCTATGCCGCCGCCACCCTCTTGCTGGGCCGCGTCGCG
>JAUXFI010000146.1 GCA_030620125.1 Anaerolineae bacterium | reverse complement strand
TCGTCAAGGTCTTGCCGGAACTGGACCAGCGGGGGCTGAACGTCAAGATCGTCTACGCGACCAGCCCGCAACTGTTCGCGCTTCAGCCGGAGGAATACCGCCGCCAGGTGCTCTCGCCCGGCGACCGCGTCAATTCGACCGTCATCACCACCCAGGCCCGCTGGTTGATGCACGACTGGCTGTTCAACGATGTGGCCGAGGAGTACGCTTTGTCGGCCGATTGGGACAATCGCTGGCGCACCGGCGGCACGCTGGACGATGTGATTGGCGAAGCGCACCTATCGCCGCGCTGGGTGCTGGAAGGCATTGGACGTTTCGCGCGGGATCGGGATACCCGCCTGGCCCGTATCCAGGCCGGGCTCGACGCGGCACGCGGATGAGTGCGCAGGGGGGCCGTTACCCTAGACCGGTCCACCAAATCTGCCGATGCCGAACCAGAAATAGGCCAGCGCCGCCACGACGAAAAGCAGCAGAAACAGGGCGATGATCGTATAGTCCGCTGGCCGTAGCACCGACTCGTGCAGGTACGTCCGTTCGGGGCTGCCGGAGAAGGCTTTCGACTGGAGCACCACTTCGAGTTGCTGGGATTTGACCATCGCCCCCAGGATCAGGGGAACCCCCACTTTGGCGTACACACGTACGCGCTTCGCGGGCCCCATCTTTTCCACTGCCAATCCCCTCAGCCGCTGCGCTTCGATGATGGACTGAATCTCCTGGAAGAGAAGCGGGACGAACCGCAGCGTGGAGAGAAAAATAAAAGCCAGCTTGTAGGGGATCCTCGCCCGAACCATGCCGGCGATCATGTTGTCTACGTCGGTGGTGAAAATCGCCAGGGAGATGACGAGAGTCAGCGTGATAGTTTTAGAGATGACGTTCAGACCGTAGAGCAAGCCCTCGAGCGACATGCCCCCGCCGCCGATCAGCCACCAGTGCCCGGGGAAAGCGAACACGGGTGTCAGTTCGGTCTTGCCCGTCAGCGCCTTGACCTGGTCAACGTTGAAGAAGCCGTGGGTGAGCAGGATCAGGACGTAGAACGGCATTATCATCTGGACGACCGGGTAGATATAGGCGGGTTTGACTCCGGTCAGCAGGCAGGCGACGACGACGGACAGGGCCATCGCGCCGCCCAGCAAGGGGCTTTCCCAGACAAAGGCCACGATGGTGATGACGGCTACCATGACCAGCTTGGAGCGAAAGTCGAGGCGCGTGAAGAATGAGTCACGCTGGACGGTCTGCAAGCTCAACCAGCTTATGCCGCACCTCCCTCTGGGCCGCAAGCGAAGCAGGCGACCACCTCCTGCGGCGTGAGAAGCTGAAAGTCGTGTCCCTCTTGCCGGCCGAGTTCCTGGGCCAGCAGGACCGCCTGCGGTGGAGTGAGGAAGGTGGATCTCAAGAGTTCCACCTGGTGATAAGCCTCTCGGATCGGCGCGTCGAGCAGCACCGTTCCCTTCCCCATGACGATCACCCGTTCGGCGTACTCGGGCATCAGGTAGAGGTGGTGCGTGACCACGATCACCGTCTTGCCCATCCGGTGTAGCCGCTGGCTGACGTCCAGGATGTACTTTGCCCCTCGATAGTCCTGGCCGGTGGTGGGTTCGTCAAAGATGATGACCTCTGGCTTCATCGCCAGGACTGCGGCGACCACGATGCGTGCCCGATCACCTTTGGGAAGGGAGTATGGGTGAGCCTCCCGTCGCTCCAGCAGCCCCATGGCTTTGAGGCTCTCGACCGTTCGCTCCTCCACTTGCTGCGGGGAGTAGTCGAGATAACGCAGCGCGAACGCCACCTCGTCGCCGACCGTGGTGTTGAATATCTGGGTGTCGGGGTTCTGGGCGACGTAACCAATGCGCCGGGCCAGTTCGCTCACAGCCAATCCCCGTGTGTCAACGCCGCCGACGGTGACGAGCCCCTCCGTCGGTTTCAGCAGGCTGAGAAAGTGCTTGACGAGCGTGCTCTTGCCAGCGCCATTCTGGCCGATGATGAGCACGTACTCCCCCTCGCGGATGTCCAGCGACACGCCGCGCAGCGCCTCCGTGCCGTCGTCGTAGGTGTACTTTACGTTCTGGGCGGAGAGCAGCGGATTGCCGTTGTGCTTCGGCGGCGTTGGCAGTTTGTCTGGCGGCGTGACCGTGCACTCGTCCCGCAACGCGCACAGCGCCGTCATGCCTTCATCCAACCGCACCGGTATTCTGGAGAGCCGAGAGCCATTCTGCCCGCTCAGGTAGAACGTGGTGGCGACCTGGGGCGGTCGCAGGTGGTACTCCGCCAGCAGTTCGATCTGAGAGTAGATCTCGTCCGGCGATCCAATGGTGATCAGCCGCCCGCCGGCGAGGAGGGCGATCCGGTCGGCGTACTCGGCCAGCTCCTCGGCGGCGTGACTGGTCATCAGGATCGTCATCCCAAGCTCGCGGTTGAGCTCGCGGACGGTGGCGAACACCTCCTGCTTGCCCACGGGATCGAGTTGGGAGGTTGGCTCGTCCAGGATCAGCAACTCTGGCTGCATGGCCAGGGCGGCTGCGATGGCGACCCGTTGTTTCTGGCCGCCTGAGAGTTCGTGGGGGCGTTTCTGCTCGCTACCCTCCAGGCGCACGGCTTCCAGGACACGCGGGATGCGCGCGAGGATTTCCTCGCGGGGCACGCAGATGTTCTCCAGGGCGAAAGCGATCTCGTTTTCAACCGACGTGGTGATGAGCTGCGTCTCGGGGTCTTCGAACACCGCGCCGACGTGGCGGGCTAACCGGCTGACGGGATGATCGAGCGTGTCCAGGCCGGCCACGGTGGCCCGCCCAAAGAACCGCCCCCCGTAGAATTGGGGCACGATCCCGTTGAGCGCCAGGCAAAGCGTCGTTTTCCCGGCGCCCGTCGGCCCGATCAAACCGAGAAACTCGCCCCGGCGAATCTCGAGCGAGATGTCGCGCAGAACCGGCTCCGGGGAGCGCGGGTACATGTATGATACCCGGTCGAGGATAACGATTGGCTCATCCACGCTGGCGGTTCCAGGGGGCGCGGTCGGAGACCGGCCCCAGCGGTCTTGGGGATAGACTGTCAGTAGATTGCCTCGGTAGGTTTGACCAACCCGATGGCGCGCAGCCCGGCGATCACGCCGCTGCCGATCACAGCGCCGATCAGGCAGCGGAACATGTTCTCCATCGGCATGACGGGGATCAGCATGATCCAGACCTCCTCAGGCCAGTTGAACATGTAGTACAGGATGACAGACACGCTCAGATGCGAGATGCCCGCGATCATCCAGGTGCCGAGGAACAGACCGGCGCTGACTAGCCTGATGTCCTTGCTGTTGATCCAGCGGGCGAACAGGGTTCGGGTCGGCAGCATGAATAGCAAAATGCTGGACCAGTCCACGAACGTATTCAACAGCGCCACGCCGAGGCCCACGCCGTTCAGAAAGACCGCGCGGCCGATGAACAGGAGGAGTTCAACGATGAACAGGGCGGATAGGAGAATCCACCAATTCTTGCGCTTTTCGCCCAGGACCATTGAGCCAGCGGCAAAGCTGGCGATGACCGCGCCCCACACCGAAGCGGCCGGCAGTGGGCCAGCAGTATGTGGGGCCAGGAAGACACCGACGAGTCTGCCGACGCCGCCGGCAATCGCACCGGCGACCGGGCCGAGGATCCATCCCACCAGCGCGTAGACACCCTGGCTCATGGGGAAGCTACCCCCGGCAGCCAGGATCACGGAGAAAGGTATGAAGGACAGTGCGGTCACCACGGCAGCCAGCACGACGATGTACGCGACCGGCGCGCCGTCAATGGCTGCCCCACCCAGAAATCTAACCTCACGTTCTTCACCAGCGGGTCTTTCAGACATAGTATACGCCTCCTTGGCTTGGTTTCGACACCCGGCTCCGGCGGCCGACCTCAGCGCACGGAAGGAGCCAGGTTGTCATGCCAAGGATAAAGTTTACACCGTGTGGCCCGATTGTCAAGGTGAGGCCGCCCCTCCACCGCGACGCGCCGGTGGTGGGCGATGGTGGGGTGGGGCGGTCAGAGGATGTGGTGGAGATGGTGATGGTCAGCGCGGCAGATAGGCCGGGGCGCGGCCTCCTCCCACTCTTGATGGAGGAGGGGGACGCCACGAGACCGCCCCCGGTCTATCCGCTGTCCTATCCGCTATTGTCCTGGAATCCGCTGTTCTAATGGTTGCGCAGCGTGAGCGGCAGGTAGACGTGGTAGGGCCTCACGAACCGCCCACGGATCTCATAGTCGCCCGGAGGAGATGGGTAGTTGTCCTCTTCGACCACCAGGCAGTCCCCGGAGGAGGCACAGGCTATTGCCGGATTGGCTTGTGAGTCCGGGCCATCGTCTATGGCAAACTCGTCGCCTGAAGCCTCATTCTGACCCGGCATCACGTAGTGCCCGTATACGTCCTGGCCCGACGCGCCGGGGTCGTAGTAGCGCCACGCCACCAGGTAGCCGTAGCCTGCCCCATACGCTACGGCCGGGTCAACGTGGAGGTTGTTGTCGCCGACTCCGTCGATTTCGAAACCGCCGGAGGCTCCCTGCGGTGTGCCGTCGCCACTCACGCGCCGCGCGAAGATGTCATAATTGTTGGTACCCCAGGTGCCATCCTCCCAAACGACGAGATACTCGTCCGGGCCGGCGGTCACGGCGGCAAAGTCCTGGTCGTATGAGTCATCGCAGATGTGGGTTTCGCTGCTGAGCGTCCCCAAATTGGCCGAAGCCACTTTGCCGTAGATGTCGCCATTGCTGCCAACACCGAAGGTATAGGCGATCAGGTACTCGTTGCGCGCCTCGTTGTAGGCCACGTCGGGGAAGACGCGTTCCTCGCCCGTCCCGGTGGCGATGTTGACCCCACTCGCCCCCCCCAGCGCTGTCCCGTCCTTGTCCACGCGCCGGGCGTCAATGTCGCGCAAGCCGCCCGCCCACCAGTTCTCGTAGACCACCAGGTATTCGTCGTTCTGGCTGTTGTAGGCCACGGCAGGGTTCCACTGCTTGTCATTGTCCTGATTGATTGGGAACTCGGCATATCTGGGATTGCCTAGATCGTCCCCATTCCACTTGACCAGTCTGGCCCAGATGTCGTAATCGTTAGAATTGACCTCATAGGTGTAGACGATCAGATACTCATCTTGCGTAGGGCTGTAGGCTACGCCTGGTTGCCAGTTCTTCTTCCCCGCATCAGAGACCACGCAGAAATTGCTCAGCAAGGTTCCATCGCCGCCTACCCGCCGGGCGTAGATGTCCTGTGTTGCGCCCCGGTCGTTGTACCACACCACCAGGTACTCGTCGTGGTTGCTGTTATAGGCCACTGCTGGCAGGTGGTTGTCAACTGTGTCAACCCAGATGTTGATGAACGAGCTAAGCGGCGGGCCTTGCATCGCCGCCTGGTTACTTCCCGCCCT
>JAUXFI010000064.1 GCA_030620125.1 Anaerolineae bacterium | reverse complement strand
GCGAGATTACTTCGCCCCCCGCACCCACAGCCCCACCCACGTCGTCGCCCACCACGGCGCCCACACCCACCCCAACCGAGGAAGCTTTAGTAGAGATGAATCTGTACGCCGATCCTCTGGCCGGGTGTAGCATTGAATATCCAAAAGATTGGGTGTACAGGACCGAGTATGGGGACATCTACTTTGCCGAGAGCGAGGAGGCGCTAGAGTACGCCGACCCGGCGGAAGGGCCCGTTTTTGGCATTATGATGGGCAGTCCCGATGAGATGGAACTGGAATTTGGCTCGGTCGCGAGCGTGGAGGACATACTGGACTATATGCTGGAGGATTTGCGTGAGGAAGATGGGGCTGAGATCGGAGAGATCGAGTCCTGGACGTTCGGCGAGGTCCCCGGCGCTGGTGTCGAGGTAGGCTGGGTTGACGAATGGGCTGAAATCCCAATACGCGCCTATGTCATTGCGGCGCTGGGTGAGGAAGTGGCCGGGGTTGGGTTTGGGGCTTCACCGGAGGATGACTGGCTCCCTTGCGAAGCGATCTTTCGGGAGATGGTCGCCAGCCTGGTGCTCTTCGCGCCCGAGACGCCGGAACCTGTGGAGAGGGGAACGATCGAGCCTGGGGAGACGGTGGAGGGAATGTTGCCCCCGAATGGTATGGAGGTGTGGGCCTTCGATGCGCAGGAGGGCCAGTTCATCACGATCCGGCTGGACGCCGTTGACCCCGTCGCTCTGGACCCCTACCTGGAACTCTACGACGAGGATGGGCTTTTGGTTGCCGAGAATGATGAC
The DNA here is from genome assembly GCA_030620125.1 of Anaerolineae bacterium. Next base: position 9,023 of record JAUXFI010000064.1, on the reverse strand, counting down.
GGTGGTGAGGAGAACAATGCTCGCATCGTAGATTTCCCCGTCCTTGCCTCAGGTACCTACCACATCCACGCTCTGACCTACAGCGGTACGGGCGACTATACATTGAGCATAGAGGTTGCCGACGAGGCTTCCGCTGGCGGCACAATCGAGTACGGCCAGACGGTCGAGGAGACGCTGGTGGAAGAAGCGGAGCAAGCGTGGTTCTTCGAAGGTGACGAGGGAGATGTGGTCACCATTGCGATGAGTGCACTGGACGAGGAGCTGGACTGTTATCTCGAGTTGTATGGTCCCGAGGGTGTTCTGCTCACAGAGGACGACGACAGCGGCGAGGAGTTCGACGCTCTGATCGAGTACTACGAGTTGCCTGCTGACGGTACTTTTCGCATCGTCGCGCACGGCGCGTTGTTTGGTGGGGTGGGGCAGTACGAACTCGTGCTGGAGCAGACGGAGATGGTGGTCGAAGGCATCCTCGCCTACGGTGACACGGTGGATGCCACTCTGAAACCCGGCACGCGCCACCACTGGTTGTTTGAGGGCGAGGAGGGGGACGTAGTCACCATATCCATGATCGCCGCGACCGAGGATCTGGATACCTACCTCGAACTGTTCGCGCCCGACGGCGTGCAGATTATGACCGATGACGATGGTAGTGGGGACTCCAATGCTGAAATCACCGAGTTCGAGTTGCCGTTAGGCGGCACCTACCGCATCATCGCGCGGGGCTACGACGACGGCGACGTGGGTGAATACGAGTTGACTCTAACCGGGCCGTAGAGTTGCATTTGCAAATTGGCAGAGGTTTGGAGCAAGATGTCGCGCACAAAGATCGTCTGTACAATCGGGCCGGCTTCCAGTTCGCCCGAGTTGATGTGTGGTCTGGTCCGGGCCGGGATGAACGTGGCACGCATCAACTTTTCGCACGGCGACCACGACACTCACGCCCGGTCTATTGCCACGCTGCGACAGGTAGCGGAGCAGGAAGGCCGTCTGGTGGCCGTGATGGCCGACCTGCAAGGGCCCAAGTTGCGCGTGGGCGAGATTGAGGGTGGGGTGGTCGAACTGCGCGAGGGGAATGTGGTGACGCTGACGACGCACCCCCGGCCAGGCGCGGTGGACGAGATACCTGTACCCCACCCACAGTTGCTGCGCGATCTGCGGCCTGGCCAGGCTGTGCTGCTGGATGACGGACGACTAGAGTTGATCGTCGTGCAGGCTGGCACAGGCCCCCTAAAGTGCCGGGTGGTCGCGGGCGGCCAACTCACGTCCCATAAGGGGATCAACGTCCCAGGCGCGGCGCTAAACTTTTCTGCCCTCACGCCCAAGGATCGAGAGGACTCCACGTTCGCGCTGGAGCAGGGAGTGGATTTCTTTGCACTCTCCTTCGTCCGCCGTCCGGCCGATGTGCGCGAACTGCGACAGTTCCTCAAGAGCAAAGGCGCCGACGTCTCTATCATCGCCAAGATCGAGAAGCCTGAGGCGCTCTCGGTCTTTGACGAGATCCTGATTGAGGCGGATGGCATCATGGTTGCCCGGGGGGATCTGGGCGTGGAGACACCTGCCGAGGAGGTGCCGTTTCATCAGAAGCGCATCATTCGAGCCTGCAATCGGGCCGGCAAGCCGGTTATCACCGCCACGCAGATGCTCCAGACGATGATCGAGAACCCGCGTCCGACACGGGCGGAGGCGTCAGACGTCGCTAATGCCATACTGGATGGTACCGACGCGGTGATGCTTTCCGGCGAGACGGCAGTGGGCCGCTACCCGGTTGAGGCGGTGGAGACGATGGCGGCGATATGCGCCAACGCGGAGGCTCATCTTCCTCATGGTCGCTTGCTGCACGGCGAATACCACAGTCACGAGAGTCGCGAGACGATCACGGAGGCCATCAGTTGTGCGGCGGTTGAGATCGCCAGCGAGGTGGGAGCCAAGGCGATTGTCACCGCGACGATGTCGGGCAGGACGGCGCGTATGGTGGCGCGTCATCGCCCACTCGTCCCGATCGTGGCCGTGACTCCTAGCCGGTCAACTCTGTCGTGCCTGGCGCTTGTGTGGGGCGTGGTGCCTGTACTGGTGCAAGAGTTCGAAACAACTGACGAGATGGTACAGATGATGGTCTGTGCAGCTCGTGATGAGGAGGGGCTGGTGGCCTGGGGCGATCCGGTGGTGTTGACGGCAGGCATCCCCTTCGGCAGCGGGGGGGAGACCAATATGCTCAAAGTCCACGTGGTGGGTGAGAGCGAGGAAATGTGACGTATTACGTCTCAGATTCCGCTTCTTCCATTGGAATGGCCTCTGGTTTCGGGGTGGGTACAGGCTCAATTGCCTGTGGTGCGATGTTAGCGCCACAGTAGGGACAGAGAGCCCAGCGCAGATGGAGAGGGCGATTACATTCCGGGCAGGGCCTCTTGAGCCGGGTGTGGCAGGCCGGGCAGTATAGATAGTTGCTCTTGACGCGCTGTCCGCACCCTGGGCAGATTTGTGGTTCTTCGATGGCCTGGATCAGCGCCTCTTGCTCCAGGGAGTGTTCATAGGCCTCCGCCAGCGTCTCTCGCGGGCGCAGCATCATGTAGACCACCAGCCCAATGATGGGCAGCACGATCACCAACAGCGTGGCCAATATCTGGGCCAAAACGTCGCGGGAGCGAGCTCGAATGTCGCGAAAGGTCCAGATCACCAGTCCGCCCAGTAGCGCGATGGTCACTCCCCCACAGATGGTAGATAGAATGGTCAGGTAGGTGGGGATATTTTCCAGGATGTCCTCCATGCTGGTAGACTCCTTGTTTCAGATTGATGCCCGATCACACAGGCCGATGTCCGCGTAAGCGGGACATATTATACCACTGGTTGGTGCAGGAGCAAGTGTTCGAGGCCGAATGACTTTAGGCGGCCTGAGTGGTTACCATTTGACAATCTTGTGTGAATCGTAGTATAGTAGGGGCGTGGCAGACGACGAGACACGCGCCGAGTACCGGCCCACGATCAAGGATTTGCCCGTTGACGAGCGTCCGCGCGAGCGGCTGGCCCGCGTCGGTGAGGGGGCGCTTTCGACGACGGAACTACTGGCCATTATCCTGCGCACGGGCGTGGGTGGCGAAAGCGCCTTGGATCTGGCCAGGCGGCTCCTCTCCCGCTATGGTGGGTTACCCGGCCTGGCCCGGGCCAGTTTCACCGAATTGCAGAGCGAGAAGGGATTGGGAGAGGCCAAGACGGCGCAGGTCAAGGCAGCACTGGAGATGGGGCGTCGTATGCTGCTGGCTGCTCCAGAGGACCGCTTTATTGTGCGCTCCCCGGCCGACGTGGCGCAACTCTTGATGGCCGAGATGGGCCATCTGGAGCAAGAGCACTTTCGGGTGTTGTATCTGGATACGCGCAATCGGCTATTGGGCTCTGAGACGGTGTACGTGGGGAGTCTCAACGCTTCCCACATCCGGGTGGGCGAGGTGTTTCGCGAGGCCGTCAAGCGCAATTGCGCTTCGATCATCGTCGCGCACAACCATCCTTCGGGCGATCCCACACCCTCGCCTGAAGACGTGGAGGTAACTCGCCAATTGGTGACGGCGGGCAATTTATTGGATATTGAGGTTCTGGATCACCTGATCGTCGGGCAGCAACGCTTCGTGAGCCTGCGGGAGCGCGGGCTGGGCTTTGACTAAAGAAGGAGGCAAAAATGCCAGAGAACTTGTTAAAGGACGGAGGGTTCGAGGCCGATTGGGGAGACGAGAAGAGCCATCGTTGCTTGATTTTCCCCGAGGGTGCGGATCCGTATGAGAAGGACGTGGGAAACATATTCACCCCCCCAGGATGGCTGACATGGTTCCGCCACGATCCAGGCACGTGGGACCAGCCGGAGGTCCGTGACGCCTGGGAGCATCCTGACGCCAGGCGCGTGTACAGCGGGAAAAAGGCGCTCCTTTTGTTCACGTTTTTCCGCAAGCACGACGCGGGATTTTTCCAACAGGTGCAGGTCAGGCCAGACGCCCCGTTGCGCCTGACGGCCTGGGCGCACGCATGGAGCAATGACCACGGCGGCCCGCACCCTTCTGACGGGCGTTGGAGCGAGGGGCCGGGATACGAAGCCGGTTTCGTGCTGGAGGGAGATACCGCCGACAGTGATTGGATGAATTTTACCTTCTCTCTGGGGATTGATCCGACCGGCGGCACCGATCCTTATGCCGATACGGTGGTGTGGGGTCAGGGGGCGCATATCTACAACAAGCACGCTCAAGTGCCCAAGGTGGAGGCCGTGGCTCAGGCTGATACTGTGACAGTGTTCCTTCGTTCCAAGACACTGTGGGCGTTCAAGCACAACGATGCCTACTGGGACGATGCGGAACTAGTCGTCTCGGGCGTGTACGAGGAAGAACAGGAAGTGCGGTTGAGCCACGAGCCGATCAATCCGCGAGTCGGAGACGTGGTGACGATCCAGGTCCGCTCGACGACTGCCCTGGACGATGCCCGCCTGGTGATTTGTGGACCTTTGGAGGCGGAACTGTCGCAGGGGACAGTCACGATGGGACGGGATGGAATGTGGTACACGTGGACGTATATCTCTCCTCCGTTGAGCGAGGCGGGGACGCACGAGGTTACATTCTCTGCTGCCGGGGACGTGAGGGAGACCGTCGTGTTTGACTGCGCCGCTGGAAAGCCACAGCGTGGAAGTCCTCGTGAGCAGTATAAGCGGACTTATGTGTTGCTCCCACCCGACACTGGCGCGGCCTGGGCGCTGGCGGTGGTGGACGGGTCCTGGAAGCGACGCCGCTATACCATCGGCAGCAGCGCCGACGACGCCGGTATCGGCGACCTGGATGCGCGGCGGGTGATCGCGGTCAACCCGGAGAGGTGGCCCGGCGACTTGCGAGCCTTCTTTGAGAAGTATTACCCGGGCGTGGAGTACGTCTCCATCGTGGCTGCCAGCCCACAGGAACTGCGGGGAAAACTGCAGGCGCTATAGACTTGTGCAAGCGTAAGGGCCTCGTCGAAATTACTCTATGCCTGTTGATCCTGGTGATTTTTGCGATACTGCCAGGAGACCTTTGGTCATCGCGGGAGTATGCTCCGCTATTCCTGACCGATCAGCTCGACCTCGGCGATGGCGGACTGGTACGTGTGCCCGGATGCGTAGACGGTGATGGACTTGATCAAGACTGGAGCTTGGCCGTCTTGTGACAACAGCGCTATCAAATTGTCCGAATCATAGGGGTACCAGATATCTTCCGGCACGTAGATATGTTTGTAAGGTATGGGGCAAGTCTTGCAGAAAGGCTCATTCCCAGGGGTGCCTGTATCCAGGAGTGAATAAAAGCCCTGCAGCCACTCCCTATCCACACCAGCGGCATCTTTGTAGTCAATGCGTACCATCACCGGACACTCGCTTCCCTCCGAGCCGCACACTGGTACGTTTTGCTCCTTGACGCGCAGTAGGAGATGAAGTCGCAGGACACTAAAGTCGCGGATGTCTGCGTCAAGTTGTTGCCTGATGCCGGTTTCAGCGTGACCCACGCCGCTGCGTTCAATGACGACGACTGGATGGCCCTCAATTTTGGTCCCTTGCGCGTCACCTCTCGATTCTCCTTCAAACTCGGGTTCCACACTGTAGGCAACCCAATTCTCCTCCCCCAACGGGTCCGCAAAGTTGCTGTTGGCGATCAGGTTGGGGGCAGCGGGCAGCGGACCGTAGAGCCTCTCATCGTCCACAATCGCGCGCTCAGCCCGCTCGAGGTGCGTGAGCAATCCGTTCTTGACTACATCGGACTGTCCATCGCGTACTGTGATCTCCGTCGTCGTCCCGTTGACCTTGACCTCGTAACTGCCTTCCGTCAGTGTGGCTGCTCCGTGGGGCGTGTGAACCTCAACGACTGTAAGCCTGCTGCCATCGCTGGAAACGTTGATGCGCACCCGACCGGCCCTTACTTCCAACGTGACTTTATGGGGCAGGCGGCTGGCGGAGAAACGCGGAGAGCGAGCCAAAGTTAGTACGACTTGGGTATCGTCGTAGAGTTGGACGGTGGCGATGACGGGACCATCTGGTTGAGGCACGTGCATCACGAGCCGGCCAGCGGTGGCGTCTGTGGCAACGATCGTGTCTTCAGAGATCTCGTCGTGGTGTTCTGCGACAGAGACAGGCAGACCTCCTCGACCACCCAGGGTGACACTCAATGGCGGACGTTGCACCTCGAGTGTCACATTCTGCACGACGCTGGCATGGAGGACGTAGTAGCGCATGCCCAGTGGCACAGCAATTGTCAGGCTTATGCAGGTGAAGAAGGAGATCAGCAGGACAACCCAGGCCAGCCGTTCGGGAGTCTTTCTCATAGATACCGCACCCCGAAGCGTCTGAACTCGCCGGTAGGGGTCTCCCACTCGACCTCCACCTGCTGCACCGTCGAGGAGGGAGATCCACGGTGCAGGAATGTCTGGAACTCTTCCAGCGCCTTGTGCTCGCCTTCAGCGACGGTCTCCACTGTGTGATCCCAGCGATTGGCGACCCAGCCGGTAAGGCCGAGCCGCTGCGCGGTGCGGACGGTGTAGTAGCGAAAGTTGACCCCCTGCACGTACCCGTGAACGACGGCGTGCAGACGGGCCTCTGGTTTTGACTTTTCTCCCATCTTTCACACTCCCCACGGGATGCGGAGAAAACGGGGTTCTCGTTTGTCGAAGCGGTGTAGACCAGCTTCGCGGGCCTGCTGTACGGCATGCTCGTACTCTTCCCGCGTGATGCGACGGTCGAGCGGCGGTAGTTCTGCGGCCCTGTAGCACGGGCGGTATTGATCCATGACGTTTATGTAGGTGTCGCGCGAGATCTCTTCTGCCAGGAAGCGGGTGATTTCGGCGGTGCCGGCCAGACCCTTGGGCAGCACCAGGTGGCGCACGAGCAATCCCCGCAGCGCGATGCCGTTTTCATCCAGCATCAGGTCGCCCACTTGCCGGTGCATCTCTTTGACGGCGGCCTGATTGACAGCCGGATAGTCCTTGACTTTTGAATATCTGTGGGCGACCTCTGCGTCTGCATACTTTATATCCGGCATGTAGATGTCCACCACGCCGTCGAGCAGGCGTAACGTCTCCAGGGAGTCGTAGCCGCCGGTGTTCCAGACCAGGGGCAGGCGCAGGCCCGCCTCGGCTGCAATGAAAAGAGCCGCCAGGATGGGTGCTACCACGTGTGTGGGGGAGACCAGGTTGACGTTGTGGCAGCCCCGGGCCTGGAGGGACAGCATCATTGAGGCAATGTCCTCTGGCTCCACCGCCTCCCCGTGGCCCAACTGGCTGATGTCATAGTTCTGACAGTATTGGCAGTTGAGGTTGCACCAGGCAAAGAATATGGTACCGGATCCCCGGTGACCCCGCAGCGGATTCTCCTCTCCGAAGTGGGGGCCAGAACTGGAAACTATTGTCTGTACGCCTGTGCGACAGGCTCCTGGCTGCTCGTAGCGGTCCACGCGGCACTCCCTGCCGCAAAAGTCACAGTCGTGGAGCCGCTCGTAGGCGGCCTGCACACGTCGCTTCAGTCCGCCCGAGTCAAGCAATGCCAGATAGGCGGGTTCGAACTCTGCGTCTACCATTGCACCGGCACCTTGCGCGTGCGCCGGTTGCGGTCACGATACTGGATGTAGCCATTGTGCCGGCCGAACTGGTAGACTTGCCAGGTCACTTTGACGTCACGACGGCAATACTCGATGACTTTGTCCAGTTGGCCCTCGCGGAACCAGGCCACAGCCTGCAGCCCGTCGGCGCTCTTGGTCTCTCCCAGCGTGGCGGTGGCGACGGCGTCGAGGGATAGTCTCCAGCCGAGCGTGCGGTACAGGTGGTCGAGCATGTCGCACGTGGGAATGTGGTCCAGTTTCTCGGTGGTGTAAGCGCGTAGAACCTCATAGTCGAAGCGGAGCACGTTGTAGCCGACTACCAGGTCCGCCCCGCGCAGGGTGGCGAGGAGGTGATCCACTTCTGACTCTGTGTAGTCGCGGTAGACGTCCTCGGCGGCGTTGTAGGTCACGGCAATCGCCAGCCGCATGTCGCGGATGTGGCTCCAGCCTCCTACTTGGTCGGCTGTCTTTTGGGTCTCCAGATCAAAGACGACGATGTTGCGCATTGATACTCCTTGTTCGGTAGACTAGCGGCGGCGGCGACGGAGGCCGCCAATCATCAGTACGGCCATCAGCAGGCCTAGCAGCCACAGCCCCGCCCAGGCGCCGATGGGTTCCGCCCAGGCACGCCAGGGGGCCTGTGGTTCCAGGCTGGCTCGCCAGGTGGTCTCCAGGCCGCTGAGGCTGACGTTCAGAGCCTCCTGCACGCCTCCAGCGCAACTGGCCCCGTTGGCGTAGGCTTCCAGCAGCGTGCGTATCCCCTCAGCTCCGTAGCGCTCGCGGATGAACCGCACCACGCTGCCGCTCTGGGCATAGGCCAGAAATGCGGTGGGCGAGTCGGGAGAGAAGGGGGCGCACAAAGTATCCAGAGGGAGGAGTTGTCCCTGCCCCCGCGCTTCATCGAGTGCCACGGCGTACTCCGGTGTCGGCGAGCGTTCGTTGGCCGTGGCCAATCCCTCGTCCAGCCATTCGGGTACGTATCGGTAGCCGGCTGGCGTGGTGTCCTGGTAGACCAGCAGGTGGGTGATTTCGTGCGGGATGTAACGCATCAAACGGGATGTGTAGCCTTCCTCACACGGAATGGCGATGACGACCACGCCCAGTTCGGGATGTGCCTGGCCGCTCGCCCACTCTCGCCCTGTGAGGTTCATCGCTGCTTTGAGGTTGTGCTGCGTATCGTAAATATAGATGGCGATGGACTCTGGCACTGGAGCGCGCAGCTCTGCGTTGATCTCCTCCAGGCTGCCCCGAGCGATGTCGAGCGCTGCCTGGCCGAAGGCGGGGTCGCCGCGCTCTTTGATCCAGTAGACGGTGATGCCGTCGTCGCCGAGTTGTTCCCAGTGGAAGCGATTATCCGCGTACTCGAACTGCTGTGGCTCTGTGGTCAAGCGGTTGCCCGCAGTATCTTCGATCTGCCACCAGAAGGTGATTGTGGAGAACGGG
>JAUXFI010000073.1 GCA_030620125.1 Anaerolineae bacterium | reverse complement strand
TCCCCTCTCATAAGGCGGATGACGGGAGGGGCGACCTCCCCTCTCATAAGGCGGATGGCGGGAGGGGCGACCTCCCCTCTCACAAGGCGGATGGCGGGAGGGGCGACCTCCCCCCTCATAAGGCGGATGACGGGAGGGGCGACCTCCCCCCTCATAAGGCGGATGACGGGAGGGGCGACCTCCCCCCTCACAGGGGGGATAAGAGGGGGGTACTGGTCGGGCAGGGAACGCTGGCGGACCTGGGGGAGTGGGCCAAGGCAGGCGGCCTGGTCTTTTGAGCTTGTCAGTGTAGCAGTCCCAGTAGATACGGATTTGAGGAGTCAGCATCCTTACTAGATCACCAACATCACACCTGTCACCAGCAGAATGACGGCTATGATCTTTTTGAACAGCGCCTCGTCGAGACGTGTCTGCAACCAGGAGCCGGCAAAGGTGCCGGTCACCAGGAATGGTATCATCAGCAGCGCGAAACGTAACACCCCGCCGGTGAGCAGCCCGTTGGCGCTAAAGAGCACCATCTTGTAGCAGGCGTCGGCGAAAAAGATGCCGTAGAGCGTGGCGCGGAAGACTTGCTTCTCTCTGAGCACGTGGGAGAGGTAGATGATGATAGGCGGCCCATTGACGCTGAACGTCGCGCCCAACGCCCCGCCCAGAAAACCGCTGAAGGGCGCCAGATAGGGCATCGTCCGGCTGTGCATTGTTGAGGTTGGGTTAGCCGGGCGCTCCTTGCGGAAGAGCATCAGCAGCGCCCATCCGATCACCAGCAGCCCCAGGATACGCTTGAGAAGGGCGTGATCGAAGGAGAGCAACACCCACGTGCCGATGGCAGTCCCCACCAGCATCCCGCCCAGGAGCAGCAGAAGCAGCCTGCGATGGATTGAGCGGTAGTTGGACGCAACCAGAATGACGCCAGAGGTAAAGTCAAAGAGCAGAAAGACGGGCGTGATGAATTGGACGTCGAGGAAAAGCATCAGCAGCGGGACGGAGAACAGCGCGCTGCCAAAGCCAGAGACGCCTTTGACGAGGTGCCCGCTAAAGATGATCAGACCGGCCAACAGGACGATGCCAATTTCGGTGGGGGCCATCACAAAGCCTTATTCTCTTGCTATCCAAACACCAGAGGGGCGTGCCGTGTTGCGCCCCCAGTGTGCAACGATGACGTCCATCAAGTCGCTCGATTCAACGTCGGTGTGGTTATTGGGGTCGGGGCCATGTCGGAAGTTGAAGGCGTCCACCTCCTCCGCCCACGATTCCCACGCAGGGTCCCACACCCACAGCGCGTGGTTCATGCCGCGTTGCTCGAACAGGTTCATCTGATTGTCCATAAAGTCGTCCGCGCCCGGCTCCCAGCGCACCACGCCGAACTCGTTCACTGCCACCGGCACGCCATACGTGGCCGTGAACGTGCCAATCGTCGAGAGCAGGTTGTCCAACCAGGTTTTGTCAAACTGGCCATCGGGGTAAGCGTTCGTGGGGGGAGGCTCCTGGTGTGTGTAGTTGACCGGCTCGTATTGATGCACCGTGTAGACCGTACGCGGGTCGCCGGTCGGCTGGAGGTAAGGTAACCACGCGACCCCGCTGTAACCCATCCCGCCGATCAGGATGGGCGTCTCGGTGTCCACTTGGCGGATGGCGGCGGTGATGCGGGGGTAGAGCTGGTTCCAATCGTACAAGGTGCCTCCATATTGAGCGTAAAACTCCTCCGGGTCCCAGATGTCCAGCGGATCGTCGAGCGCGTGGCTACCCACTTCGTTGGAGTTGGGCTCAACCATCAGGTCGTAGCCGACGACGATGGGGTTGTCACGGTAACGTCCGGCGGTGTAGCGCCACATTTCCCCCCATGCGTCCTGGGCGGCCTGGTCTTGCCACACGGAATCGTTGAGATAACTCGCGTCGAACCAGTCTCCCATCTCATCCCAGAAAAAGGTGAACTCGCTGCGGCCCGGCCCGGCGCGGAAGGAGATGACGGCGAACATGTCGGCTTTGGCGATCATGGTCAGCAAGTTGTCCAGGTTGTCCTGGATGTCTGGGTCCAGGGTGTAGGGCGGGGTTTCGGTGAACAGGCCGGGGTGGGAGACGTTGACGTAGTTGGTGCCCAGCGCGGCCAGCTGGTCCAAGTCCTCCTGGGTGTAGGGTGGCCCGACGGAGCCGGATCCCATAAATTCAGCCCCATCCAGTTCGGGGTAGACGCGGCGCTGGTAGATGTTGGCGCCGCGCAGGTGGGTTCCGCCTATCCACAGCGCCCATTTGCCAACACCGCTACCCTGCGATGCCAGTGGGAGATGAATCGTCGCCACGGGGGTAAAGGTCAGGGCGTCGGTGTGGCCAAGGTCGCCGTTTCCACCACCATCTGGCTCCAGCACGGCGGGAGTTATCCTGTGTACCTCCAGCGCGTACCTGGACGAGGCGGCGACGCATAGAAGCACTCCCATAATCGCCGCAGCCACGGCCACAACCAGCAGGGCAACTCGCGACCGTGGCCTCTGCGGCGCTGACTTTAGGTTTTCCATAACTGATGTTCCTGTGGCTGGGCGTGGTGTGCCCCTCGGCCCATTCCTCCTGCGAGCGCGCCGGGGTGAACGACTGTGTGCCAGGCTCAAGTATGGCGGCAGTGGCGTAGATTGTCAAGTCCACTGCTGAGAACACGGATTGCAGGACATTAACGGATAAGCGACTATTAGCCGTGCGGTGAGTGCGTGCTGTGGCTCCCGTCGGGAAATACCTGGTGCCAAAGTGCGCAGTTGCCACTCCCGTGACTAGCGGGTACAATTGTTGGGAGGAGCAATCGAGATGACCAGAACTCGAGTTGGACATTGCCTATTGTTCATTGTTCATTGTTCATTGTTCATTGTCTTGTCTGCTTGTGCCCGTCCCGATGATACCTGGGATCGCGTGCTTGAGACCGGCATCCTGCGCGTGGGGATGGACGCCAGCTTTCTGCCCTTTGAGAGCATCGCCGCCGACGGAACGCTGGTCGGGTTCGACGTGGACCTGGCGCGGGAGTTGGGCCGGCGGCTAGGAGTCGAGGTGGAATTCGTCGCTAACCTGCCCTACGACGGCCTCTACGACGCGCTGGCGGTAGATCGCGTAGACGTCGTCATCTCCGCACTCGTCGTCAACCCCGCCCGTATGGCCGATTTCGCCTATTCGGCCTCCTACTTTGACGCCGGGCAGGTGTTGGTCGTGCGCCCCCCCTCTGCCCTCCCCATGAGCGGGGGGGAAGAAAGGGGGGGCGACATCGAGGAGATGGCCGACCTGGGCAAGCACACGCTGGCGGTAGAGTTCGGCACGCGGGGAGACCTGGAGGCGCGCAAGTGGGCGCGGAGATTGCCCAATCTGACCATCGTGCACTGCCAGACGGCAGCGGAGGCCCTGGCGGCGGTCGCGACGGGTGAGGCCGACGGCGCGTTGGTGGATCACGTCTCCGCGCTGGGGATGAGCAGCGCAGGGAGTGGACTGGTCATCGTGGGGGAGCCGGTCGTCGAGGAGCTCTATGCGGTGGTCGTGCAGCGGGAAAGCCAGCACTTGCTGCGGGCGATCAACGATGCTCTGGCGGAGATGGAGGCGGATGGGACGATGGATGCGCTGGTGGCCAGGTGGCTGAAGGGAGGATCGTAAAGTGGAGAACCCTCCTACAGAGAATCGTCACCATCGCTCAAGTTCCGGAGAATTTCCTGCGGGTAAGCGTTCGACTACTCCTCGTTACGCTTGTCTGGATGAACACCTTTGGTCAGGGGAAAATCTCTTTCCTCCAACACGATAGCGGTGCTCATCCTGATCATTCCTGAAATCAACCCGAATTTGTTGTACATGATATCCTTGAGGTGATCCACGTTGCGGGCGTAGAGCGTGATGAGTTCGTCGGTGTCACCGGTCAAGAGTTGCAACTTGGTCATCTCAGGCAGCTTGGTCACTTCAGAGAGGATCGTTTCCAACGAGACGCCATGATCGCGAGTTACGTGGACGATGGCCTTGATACCCAGGCCGAGCTTTTCGGGATTGATGATGGCAGTATATCCGAGAATCACCCCATCTTCTTCCAATCTCCGGATGCGATCGCGGATGGTGGAGGTAGGACTGTCGAGGCACCTCGCCAGTTCGGAGACTGTGATCCTGGCATTGTTTTCGAGTTCGGCCAGGATAGCGAGATCGAGATCGTCCAGTGGACGCATGTGACATTCCTCTCCGTTGATTATCAGATTGTCGGTGAATTCGCTATGATGCCGCCGTATTGGTATTGACACAGCGATTCGTCCGTGATATAATGGCACTAAACCCTTCTTGACTGACAATCATTGTACATTGTTTCCCCTCATCACACAAGTTTCGACAAGGGCGCGGTTTCAAATGAGTTTGGGACACCCCTACAATCCTCGAAATGACCCCGAAAAGCCCAATGGATCAGTAGGTCGGATTTGCTATCCGACCCTACGGCGGTTAGCAAAACTGACCTACGCTGTCCTGAAACGTGTCCTGTGGCAAACCACAAGAAGGAGTATGTATGAACACGCAAGAGTACATAGCACTGGAGGACCGATACAACGCGCACAACTACAAGCCGTTGGACGTGGTCCTGGAAAGGGGCCAGGGCATCTGGGTCTGGGACGTGGAGGGCAACCGCTACCTGGACTTTCTCAGTGCCTATTCGGCCCTCAATCAGGGGCATGCCCACCCGCGCATCCTCAAGGCGATGGTCGAACAGGCGGCCAAACTGCCACTTACCTCTCGCGCCTTCCGCAATAGCCAGCTTCCCCTGCTGGCGAAGGAATTGTGCGAACTGACCGGCTACGAGATGGTGCTGCCGATGAACAGTGGCGCTGAGGCAGTGGAGACGGGTCTCAAGGCTGCCCGCAAGTGGGGGTACAAGGTCAAGGGAGTGCCAGACGGCCAGGCGGAGATCATCGCCTGCGAGGGGAACTTTCACGGGCGCACCATCACCATCGTGGGTTTCTCCACCGAGGCTCAATACCAGGATGGCTTTGGCCCCTTCACGCCCGGTTTTGTCTCCGTCCCCTACGGCGATGCCGACGCGCTGGAAGCAGCCATCACCCCCAATACCGTCGCCTTCCTGGTGGAGCCGATCCAGGGGGAGGGTGGCGTCATCATCCCGCCGGCGGGATACCTGAAACAGGCGCGGGAGATCTGCACCCGCCACAATGTCCTCTTCATCACCGACGAGATCCAGACCGGCCTGGGCCGCACTGGCCGGCTCTTCGCCTGCGACTGGGAGGGGGTTCGCCCTGACATGGTGATCATCGGTAAGGCCCTGTCCGGCGGCTTCTACCCCGTCTCGGCGGTGCTGGCCGACCGGCAAGTGCTAGAGGTGTTCAACCCCGGGGATCACGGCTCTACTTTTGGCGGCAACCCGCTGGCCGCGGCCGTCGCGCGCGAGGCGGTAAGGGTGCTGGTAGATGAGGGCCTCATTGAGAACGCTGAGCAGCAAGGCGAGTACCTGCTGGGTCGCTTGAAGCGCGTCGAGAGTGACCACATCGCCGACGTGCGTGGTCGGGGGTTGCTCATCGGCGTCGAACTCGAACCGGAAGCGGGGGGAGCGCGTCGCTTCGCCGGGGCGTTGAAAGGCGAGGGGTTGCTCTGCAAGGAAGCCCACGAAAACGTCATCCGTTTTGCCCCGCCCCTGGTGATCACTCGTGAGGACATTGACTGGGCATTGGAGCGCATCGAGAGAGTGCTGCTGATGCCCTGAGAGGGTCATCCCCCAGCAAACAATGGGGCGATGTTTGCCCAGAATAGATAAGGAGACTTTCCTGTGACAAAAAACCGAGTTCTGATCATGGGCGCCGCCGGGCGCGATTTCCACAACTTTAACGTTTACTTCCGCGACAACCCGGACTATAAAGTCGTAGCCTTCACCGCTACCCAGATCCCCAACATTGAGGGGCGGGTCTACCCGGCCGAGTTGGCTGGCGCTGGCTATCCCGATGGCGTCCCTATCTACCCGGAAAGCGAATTGGTGAACCTCATCCGCGACCTGGATATAGATCAGGTGATCTTTGCTTACTCCGATGTGCCCCACGAGTACGTGATGCACAAGGCGTCGCAGGTATTGGCCGCGGGAGCCGACTTTCGCCTGATGGGCACAGGGACGACGATGATCGAGTCCAGCAAGCCGGTCGTGGCAGTCTGCGCGGGGCGCACGGGCAGCGGCAAGAGCCAGACTACCCGCCGCGTGTGTGACCTGCTGCGGAGTATGGGCAAGCGAGTGGTCGTCGTCCGGCACCCGATGCCCTACGGCAACCTGGTCGAGCAGATCTGCCAGCGCTTTGCCACCTGCGAGGACCTGGACCGGTACGACTGCACCATCGAGGAACGGGAGGAGTACGAGCCGCACATTGACCGGGGGGTGATCGTCTACGCCGCTGTGGACTAGGAGCAGATCTTGCGTGAGGCAGAGAAGGAGGCCGACGTCATCGTTTGGGACGGCGGCAACAACGATTTTTCGTTCTACAAGCCAGACCTGTACATCGTGGTTCTGGACCCGCTCCGGCCGGGGCACGAGTTGCGCTACCACCCAGGGGATACCAATGTGCGTGCCGCAGACGTGGTGGTGATCAACAAGATTGACACCGCCGACTTTGACGACGTGACCACCGTGCGTGAGAGCGTCTTCGCGGCGAACCCCGAGGCGACCGTCATCGAAGCGGCGTCGCCCATCTTTGTCGAGGACCCTGGCGCTATTAGGGGCAAGAGGGTGTTGGTCGTAGAAGACGGGCCTACTCTGACGCACGGCGAGATGGCTTATGGAGCCGGGGTAGTGGCGGCCCGTCGCTTCGGCGCATCCGAAATTGTAGACCCGCGCCCCTATGCTGTGGGTTCCATCCTGAGAACCTACGAGAAATACCCCGCTACTGGTAACGTGTTACCAGCCATGGGTTACGGCGAGGAGCAGATGAAGGAACTGGAGCAGACCATTGACAACACGCCTTGTGATCTGGTCATCATCGCCACTCCCATTGACCTGCGCCGGGTGGTAAAGGTCAGCAAGCCCAGCCAGCGGGTGCGCTACGAGTTGCAAGAGATCGGACGGCCAGACCTGGCGGATGTGTTGGCGGCAAAATTCTCGTGAACCGGCTGAACCAGCCGGCGGCCTGTTCACACCCCTCAGCCAAGCAAGGGCAGGAAAAGGAACGCCAGCACACCCACGAGTTCAGCGAACAGCCCACCCGTGAGCAGGTTTAGGCCAAGGAATAGGGCAGCACCCAGCACCACTGCCAGTAGCGTCACCAGGACTGCGCGTGCGGCCGACAGGCGGTGCGCCGTACGGAGGGCCTGGGTCAGCCAGAGGGTTCCTATCACGCCCACCACCGTGCCGACGAAGACCGGCATCTCCTCGGAAAGCAGAGCAAAACGACCGGTATCGCCGCATAGATAGGGCACATAAGTGATAAGCGGAGCCAGCAATGCCCCCAGCACAACCCAGGCCGAAAAGGCCACCGTCGTCAGGTGGGCGTGTATCTTAAAGCCATGGTGGCCGCCCACCATGCGTGCTCCTATCCAGGTCAGCAGCACGAGGGGCAGACAGGCCAACGTCAGCAGCAGGGTCAGCAGCACGGTTTTGGCAGCGCAGAAAATCGCGCTGCCGATGATCTGACTCCTGGGGTCACATTTGCTGACCAACAGTTGCAGCACTATAGACGTGACCGTATGCCAGGCCGACGTGAAGAGCGCGGCCATTGCCAGGGCCGCCAGGCTGCGTCCCCGGGAGGCCAATTCGATCTCTGGCAAAAAGGCCCAGAGCCGATCGAAGACGAACAACGCACCGCACGCCTCCAGCAGGCTGATGGCATTGGGCTGGCGCGGCTTGGAGGCTGGCCCGACGGCTTTGTACAGGTCCACGGGCTGCAGGTCAGCGCCGCAGCGGTCGCAGACGTAGGCCCAGCCGGGATTGCGGAAGTCACAGCGGGGACACACCCGCTCGGTCGGCGGTGGAAAACTCTCTGCGCCTGGAACACCCCACTCCCGGTCGGACCACTGCGGGGATTTGGTCAACCGGGGGAGCAGGGAGGCCTGGATTGTTTCATCGTCCACGCGCTGGCGCAGGTGCCGGAGAGTCTCGAGGGCATACTCGTTGTTGGGGTTGATGATCAGGACGTTCTCCAGGCACACGACTCTATCGCCTGGGGCCTCAATGACGTCGCCAAGCCACAGCCAGGCCGTCTCGTTGCGCTGATCCAACTGGATGACGCGGATGAATATCTCCCGCGCCCGCTCAATCTCGCCCGCGCGCGCCGCCTCGATGCCTTGATCAAGCAGGTGTTCGATCTGCCCTTTCATCTCGCCCCCGTTCGCCGTGCTCCTCTCTGACGTCGAACTGTCGTATGGTCAGGCTTTTCCATCAAAGCCAACAAGTTGGCGTCTGCACCCCGGCCCTCATTTGTGCAAGATCTGGCTCAGGAACTGCCTGGTCCGTTCGTGCTTGGGCGCGGTGAATAGCAACTCTGGCGTGGTCTCCTCGACGATGCGGCCCTCATCGAGAAGGATCATGCAATCAGCGGCAGCCCTGGCGAAGCCCATCTCGTGGGAGACGACCACCATTGTCATACCCTCTTTCGCCAATGCCAGCATCACGTCCATCACCTCGCGGATCATCTCGGGGTCGAGCGCCGAGGTAGGTTCGTCAAAGAGCATGATCTTGGGGTTCATCGCCAGCGCCCGCGCAATCGCCACGCGCTGTTGTTGTCCACCTGATAGTTGCGCGGGATAGGCGT
>JAUXFI010000066.1 GCA_030620125.1 Anaerolineae bacterium | reverse complement strand
CCTGTTCGTCGCCTGCAGCAATACAACCAACCCCGGCGTCACCCCCACGCCGACCCGCACCCCACGCCCACCCACTCTCACTCCCACATTGACCCCCTCGCCAACCCCCACCCCAGCCTGGCCAGTGACAGTCTTCGTCCCCGAGGGGCTGCCCGCGCCCGTTGCCGCTGCACTCGACGCCACGCTCGCCAACCATCCCGACCTCTTCGCCCCAGCCCCCTCCGCCGAGACCGCCGACGTGGAGGTGATATTTGGCAACGACTTTGGCCTACCCCTGCTCGCCGAGTGGGTCTACGTCGTCGTCGCCCCCTTCCCCACCCTGACCGACGAGCTGACCTGGGCCGACGTCGCCAGCAGTTGGGGCGGCAACCCCAGTGGCCCCTTCGCTGGCCGGCCGCTGCTGATGGACGCAGACACACACGCCGCGCTGACACTGCTTCTAGGCCCCTCCGCCGACGGGGCCGTCTCCATCCTCTCCGCCGACCAACTGGTGGACATCGCGTGGGCAGAGCGCCCGGCCTGGGCCATCCTCCCCTTCGACCAACTGGAGCCGCGTTGGAAAGTACTGCGCCTGGATGGAGCCTCCGTGCTCGACAAAGGGATGGACACGGCGACCTACCCACTGGTCGCGCGCGCCAGTTTAACTGGCATGGAGCGCGGCATCACCAAACTCCAGGAGACACTGGCACCCCCTCTCACCAACCGCGATCCGGAAAAGATGACCGTCATCGTGATGACGGGAGTGACCGCCCTCGCCCGGGCCACGGGCATGAGAATGGATCGCAACGGCCCAACCTACCCCGCCCAGGACATCCGCCCCTGGCTGGTCGAGGCCGACATCACCCACATCAGCAACGAAGTCTCCTTTGCCGAGAACTGCCCACCTCCGGGGGACTACTACACGATGGTCTTTTGCTCCAACCCAAGCTACATCCAACTGCTGGAGGACGTGGACATAGACGTGGTCGAACTGACCGGCAACCACCTGCTCGACTGGGGATTGGAGGCCATGAAACTCTCGCTGACAATGTACGACGAGCGCGACATACCCTACTTCGGCGGCGGCTGGGACCTGGCGCAGGCGCAACAGCCGCTACTGCTCACCCACGGCGGACACACCTTCGGCTTCGTGGGCTGCAACCCCGTGGGGCCAGGCTCCGTCTGGGCAACCAGCGATCGCCCTGGGGCAGCCCCCTGCAACTACGACCTGCTGTACAGCCAGATTCGCCAGATGCGCGAAGAGGGCGTCATCCCCATCGTCACCCTCCAGCACTGGGAGTTCTACCAATACGACCCCACGCCGCAGCAGCGGGCCGAGTTCCACGCACTGGCCGAGGCGGGCGCGGTCATCGTGCAGGGCAGTCAGGCCCACCAGCCACAGGGCTTTGACTTCCACGCCGGGGCCTTTATCCACTACGGCCTGGGCAATCTCTTCTTCGACCAGATGTGGTCGCTGGAGACGCGGCAAGAGTTCCTGGACCGGCACGTCTTCCACGACGGACGGCACATCAGCACCGAGGTACTGACTGCGATACTGGAGGACTACTCCCGCCCGCGCCCGATGACACCCGAGGAGCGGGAGGTACTGCTAAAGTCAGCGTTCGCGGCGAGTGGGTGGTGAACAGCGGATGGAGGAGAAAAGCACAGACAGGACAAGACCACCCTCCCCCATGGAATTCGGCTCCATGCCGCTCGACCCGGTGTATGCCTGGAGTATCGTGCTGGAGCCAGTGGAGACGCTCATCGAGCGCACCTCCGGCTTCATCGAGCAACTGGCCCGGGAGACCTACGAGCGCGGCCAGGAATTTGACGATAAAGAACTTGAGCGCCGCTTCCTCGCATTCTTCGACCGCTTGGTGCAAGAGGGCACACTCACCCGCCTGCCCGACGCCGACCCCGCGATGGGACGCCGCATCCTGGGTCCCCGCCGCTGGTTACACGCCCAGCGCATCCGCATTAACCGCCTCGCCGCCCACTGGCGCGAACACGAACTGGATACTGCGCGCTAGTTGACAACTTGGCGAAAATGTGGTATCTTGCCGCCCGTTGTTGCGGCTCTAGTAGCGTCCGGCGTCCTGAGAGCGCAGAGAGGATGACCTGACCGGAGCCAGAGATATGTCACAAGAAGGAGGGAACGAAAATTATGGATGACAATAATCGCACCCAGGGGACCGTCCAGTGGTTCAGCCGCGTGAAGGGGTACGGATTCGTCCGCCCCGATGGACAGGAGGAGGACGTATTCGTCCACTACTCCGCCATCAACGGTGAGGGCTACCGGAACTTGAGTGAGGGTCAGCGGGTAGAGTTCACGGTGGAAGATACCCCCAAGGGGCCTCACGCCGTGGATGTCCTAGGACTCGAGGTGGAGGAGGCCGAGCCCACAGAAGCCTACATCTAGCACGAACCTACAAGAGGCCTCTCCAGCCCCGGCGGCGTTTAAGCCCCGGGGCTTTTCAGTCCCAACCACTACTCTGGTCGCCGTTTGACTTTTAGGCCGTTTAGCGGTATCTTAATACCAACAGGTTAAAGGGAGGAGGCTGTTATGGCGACAAACCAACAAGAACCTGAATGGCTCACCAGTCTGCTTGAGCAACAGCAAGATGAGGAGAGCCCACACGTGACAAAAGACCCACAGGAGCAGATGGGCCAGGTAGACATATTCGAAAGTCTGGAGCCACAGACGGTCCAGACAGACGTGATGGAAGACCTGCGGGAACAGGCGATCCGGGCAGATGACGAGTTCGAGACCGAAGAGAAAACACGCTCTGCCCAGTTTTTCCTGAATATGAAACCCTGGCAGCGATTGGTACTGGCTATCTTGCTGTTCCTAGACGTGGCGTTATGCGGCTGCATGGCGCTGGCAATGTCCGGGCAACTGGTGTCACCGTTCTAGCCAGCGTGTCGCCCATGGGCAAAGGTCTCACCGAGCCCCACCCGGCTGCGGTCGGAGACATTGCCAAACGGTAAGCGTTCAGCCACCCTTGCGAAGGTTGCGAATAGCACTGGCAACGAGGCAGTTGCCGATAAGTAAGGATGTTTTTGGCTTGAAATCTGCTCACAAACCTTCGCAAGGGTTTCCTCCCCAAGCCCCCCTGAACGCTTACGCCGAACGAACCATTTTTATCCTTTGGGGGTGAGCCAAGGATCGTGGTAAACTGCATTCCATTTGGGTAGTGACGAGTGATGAAAAACGAGCAATCCTCACCGGTGCAGAGCGCCAAGCCCCGCCAGACAGCCCAGGTGCGTCTCCCCGATGGACGCACTTTCGAGGCCCCTGTTGGAACGCCGCTGGAACAGTACATCCGGGCAGCGATGGGTGACAGTCCAGTGCCCATCATCACAGCGCTGGTCAACGGCGAACTGCGCGAGCTGACCTACCAGATGTGGTCCGACGCCCGGGTAGACCCCGTGTTCCTCGCCGACTCCGATGGCGTGCGCATCTATCGGCGCTCGCTCGTCTTCCTGCTGGTGACTGCCGTGCGCGAACTGTTCCCGGACGCGCAGATTTTCGTGGACCACACCCTCCCCTTCGGCGGCTTCTTCTGCCAGGTACGGGGACGGGAACCATTCAGTGCGGAGGAACTGGCGCAGATCGAAGCCCGCATGCGCGGAATCGTCGCTCAAGATGCCCCCATCACACGAGAGCGCGTGCCGCTCGACGAAGTCATTGAGATATTTCGCGTGCGTGGCGAGGAGGAAAAAGTCCAGTTGCTGACGCGCCGCCAGAAGGACTATCTCACGCTCTACAACCTGCGCGGCTTGCGTGACTACTTCCACGGCTATATGGTGCCCTCGACCGGCTATCTACACTGTTTCGCCCTCCACCCGTGGCCCCCCGGATTTGTGCTCCAGTATCCACGTCGCCATCGCCCGACGGAACTGCTGCCGGTGCACGACTACCCCCGCCTGACAGCCATCTTCCGCGAGTACGGCGAATGGCTGCGGCTGCTAGGCGTGGAGTCGGTAAGCGGGCTGAACGAGGCCATCGCCAACGGTCGCATCCGCGAGATTGTCCTCGTCTCAGAGGCACTGCACGAACAACGCATCACGCAGGTCGCCGACCAGATCGCCCGCCGTCGAAACGATGTGCGTTTGGTGCTCATCGCCGGCCCCTCTGCCTCCGGCAAGACCACCTTCTCCAAGCGTCTCTCTGTCCAGTTGCTGGCCCACGGCATCCGCCCCTTTCCCCTGGCGCTGGATAACTACTTTGTGGATCGGGACAAGACGCCCCTGGACGAACAGGGTAACTACAACTTTGAGACGTTAGGGGCACTCGACGTGCCGCTATTCAACCAGCACCTCCTGGCCCTCATGCGTGGAGAAGCAGCGCAGATCCCGCACTTTAACTTCAAGACCGGTCAGCGGGAGCAAGGCGAGACCCGTCAACTAGGCCCTGACCACGTCATCATCGTCGAGGGTATCCACGGGTTGAATCCCCAACTGGCGGCGGCAGTGCCACGAGAGCGCACCTTCCGCATCTACGTTTCGGCGCTGACGCAACTCAACATTGACCGGCACAACCGGGTGCCGACGACGGACACCAGGCTCGTTCGTCGTATTGTGCGCGACGCTGTTTACCGGGAATACACGGCTGAAGAAACCCTGAACCGCTGGGAGAGCGTGCGGCGGGGGGAAAAGCGGCACATCTTTCCCTACCAGGAGCACGCCGACGTGATGTTCAACTCGGCGCTGGTCTACGAACTGGCGGTGCTAAAGCCGCTGGCCGAGCCGCTGCTGCTCCAGGTCGAGCCCTCCAGCCCCCGGCGCGTGGAGGCCAAGCGGCTACTGGCCTTCCTAAAGTGGTTCGAGCCTTGTGGCCCTGACCTGGTCCCGGATAACTCTATCCTGCGCGAGTTCATTGGCGGCTCCATCCTGCGCGATTACACGCCGTAAGTGAAACGTGAATGCGTGATCGTGCTCTCGCATTTTTCCCCACACTGCCCAACCTGACGTCGCGCGCACCGTCGCTCTCCTCGATCAGGCCCCGTTAGTCGTTGGTCATTGTTCATTGAACGCAAACGTCTCCACCATCTGGTCGAAGGAGCCCAGGCCGGAGTCGGTGACGGCATGCACGACGTACACCAGTTCGTAGCGCGGCACGAACCACCAGGCGAAGCGCCCGTCCGGCAGACTGAGCACCAGGTACAGGCTATTGCGCCCAGCAAAGGACAGCCACTCGCGGGAGACAACTTCTCCTGGCGGTAAGGAAGCGATGAGCTGGTCGGCCAGTTCCTCCGGGTCGCCGGTGGTCACGCGCACGCTGGCGAATCCCTCCTTCGGGATTCCCCTTCCCTGGTAGGGAGGGGGGCTGGGGGGGTAGGTGGAGCCAAAAGTGGTCTCTCCCTGCTGCTCGCTGCGCACCTCCCAGTGAGGCGGGTAGCGGATGCTGTAGACCAATTGCTCGTTGACGTAGGTCGGCCAGCCGCTGGTGTCGCTCGGCGGCGGAGGCAGAGACGGGGCGTACCAGTCGTAGACGTTGATCTCCTCGACCGCCTGCCCAACCCGCACCTCGACCGGGGCCAGGTCGTGTTGCGGATCTTCCCAACAACCCTCGGATGGCGGCGGGAAGTGGCACGCCTCGCAGGCTGCCAGGTAGGAGTATGACCCTCCAAGCAGGGCTTCGTCCCAGGCGCGGTAGCCATAGACGTAGTACGTACCCGGTTCCACCATCGAGATCTCGTAACTCGGCTCGCCCGGCGGCACCACCTGCGTATCCACCCGGTAGAAGCGGCTGCCGTCCATCGCCACGGCGTACACTGCCAACGGCGGGACGTACTCGCTGGGAAAAAACAGGCTCCCACGGATGCGCCCAGTAGCGCGGTCGTCCGTAAGCGTGTAGGGTGGAGTCAGTGGAGGCGGCCAGGCAGGTGTGGGGGTCGGCGTAGGAGTGGAGGAGGGAGCGAGCGTGGGAGTGTGGGAGAGTGTAGGTGTGAGAGTATGGGAGTATGAGGGAGTGGGAGAAGCAGGCGGTAAAGGCGTGGTCGTCGCTGTCGGAGGCTGTGTCGTCGCCGGTTGGCACGCGACGAGCAATGCGACTACCAGTACTACCCACAGCACGCCAGCGACTCGTTTCACCTCGCACCTCCTGAAACATAAATTAACGGTTACTAATCAGCTACCCTTACGAAGGTTGCGAATGGCCTTGTCGCCGGTGCAACTTTCGGTAGGCAAAGACACTGTTGGCCCAAAGGTTCTCACTGAACCTTCGCAAGGGTTCCCCCGCCTGAGTAATAACAATTGACGAGTTCTACGCCACGTTTCACGCTGTATTATACCCCAAAAACCCTCTCCTCGCACCCCCAACGGTTTTTGTTCAGGTAACACCGACATTGGCAACATCGCCCTTCCGTTGTACAATAGACCGTACGATGCCTACTCCAGTCATGCACCTGGCCCTGGCCGAGGAGATCTTGCAGGGGAATACCCTCCCGCCCGCCATCCACCGCTTGCTGATTCAGCAACGCGGCCCCTTCCTGCTGGGCCACATCGCGCCCGACGTGCAGACCGTCAGCGGGCAAACGCGCGACGAGACACACTTTTACACCATCCCGCGCACCGCCGATCACCCGGCCTACCAGACACTGTTCACCACCCACCCAGCCCTGGCCCGCGCGGAATCACTCCCACCAGCGCAGGCCGCCTTCGTCGCTGGCTACATCGCCCACCTGCTGCTGGACGAACTGTGGCTCGATGACATCTTCCTGCGCCACTTCTGGCAAGGCTGGGGCACTCGGCGCGAGCGAATGTTCCTGCACAACGTCCTGCGCACCTGGATGGACGCCCGCGATCAGCAACAACTCAACGGCAATATAGTCACTGCGCTGCGAGAGGCCGAGCCCCAGGACTGGCTGCCCTTCGTCGGCGACGACCACCTGCAAGTGTGGCGCGATTGGCTGGTCGAGCAACTCGGCCCGGGCCGCAGCGTGAAGACGGCAGAGGTTTTCGCCCAAAGAATGGGCATACCGGTGACGGAAGTAGAGACAGTACTGAGATCACCGAGGCAGATGGAGGAACGTGTCTTCTGTCACATCCCACGCGCCGCGCTGCGATCCTTTCACGACACAGGCTACGCGCGCAGCGTGGCGTTGATCGCCTGGTACATTGGTAAACTGGTAAACTGGTAAACTGGTAGACTGGGAGGCCAGAGACCAATCTACCAATCTACCAATTTATCAATCTACCAACCTACCAACCCTAAAGGAGGCACACGCATGAACATCCTCATCACCGGCGGCGCTGGCTACATCGGCAGCATCGTCACCGAAGAACTGATCAAACAAGGCGACACAGTCGTCGTCTTCGACAACCTGTACTACGGCCACCAGGCTGCCGTCCACCCCGAGGCCGCTTTCGTCAAGGGAGACCTATCCGACCGGGCCGCCGTCAAGGCCGCGTTCGACACCCACGACATTGAGGCGGTGATGCACTTTGCCTCCTACACGCTGGTGGGCGAGTCCATGGAGCAGCCGTTCATGTACATAGGCGACAACGTCACCAACGGCCTGAATCTGCTGCAGGAGGCAGTTGCCCACGGCGTGCGCCGTTTCATCCTCTCCTCCACCGCTAACCTCTTCGATGACCCGGAGCGTATGCCGATTGACGAGCAGGAGCGCATCGTCCCCGGCAGCCCGTATGGCGAGTCCAAGAACATCCTGGAGCGCATGCTCTACTGGCTGGATCGCGTCTACGGCTTCCGCTACGCGGCGCTGCGCTACTTTAACGCGGCTGGGGCCTCAATCTCCGGCGAGCGGGGCGAAGACCACGATCCCGAGACGCACCTCATCCCGCTCACCCTGCAAGTGGCGCTGGGCCAGCGCGAAAAGATCACCATCTTTGGCGGTGACTACCCCACCCGCGATGGCACCTGCGTGCGCGATTACATCCACGTGACCGACCTGGCCCAGGCCCACATCCTGGCCCTGCGCGCGCTCGACGAGGGCAGCCGCACCTACAACCTGGGCAATGGACAGGGCTTTACCGTCAAAGAAGTCGTCGAGACCTGCCGAGAGGTGACCGGTCACCCCATCCCCGCCGAGATCGGTCCCCGTCGCCCTGGAGACCCGGCCGTGCTGGTCGCCAGCAGCGCAAATATCCGGCGGGAGCTGGGCTGGGAGCCACGCTACCCCGACCTGCGCACCATCGTCGAGCATGCCTGGGAGTGGCACCGCACGCATCCGCACGGATATGAGGATTAATGCGCGTCGCCATCAACGCCTGGTTCTGGAATAGCCCCACCACCGGCAGCGGGCAGTATACCCGTCGGCTGGTGGAGCATCTGGCAACACTCGCGCCAGACCTGGAGATCGTGCTGATCGCGCCTCAGGGCAAAATCCCAAATCCCAAATCCCAAATCCCAAATATCCAGTTCCGGCCAACGGCTAACCGCTACCGACCAACGGCTGCCCTGGGCAAAGTCTTGTTCGAGCAAATCACCTTCCCCCGCGCCTGCGCCCGCCTCGACGCCGACGTGGCTCACGTGCCGTACTGGGCGCCGCCACTGCGTCCCTCCGTCCCCACCGTCGTCACCATCCACGACCTGATCCCGCTGCTGCTGCGCGAGTACCGGGGCGGGCCACTCGTGCGACTCTACACTGCGCTGGTCAGCACGACCGCGCAGAACAGCGCGCTGGTGCTCACCGACTCGGAGGCCTCCCGGCGGGACATCGTCGCCCACCTGGGGCTGCCATCCGAGCGCGTGCGCGTCGTTTACCTGGCCGCCGGTGAGCGCTACACCCCCGAACCCTCCCCCCTCCCAGGGGGGAGCCGGAGGGGGGTTCCGGAACGCTACGTGCTCTACCTGGGCGGCTTCGACGTGCGTAAGAACATCGCCACCGTGCTACAAACCTATCGCTGGGCAGGCCCGGCCATCGGCGAGCAGTGCCCGCTGGTCATCGCCGGACGATTGCCGGAGCGGGATACACCCTTCGCGCCCGACCCGCGCCGGCTGGCCCGGGAGCAGGGAATAGACGAGAGATTCGTGCGCTTCATCGGCTTCGTGGACGAGGCCGACAAGCCTGCCCTCTACCGGGGCGCGGTGGCGTTCATCTTTCCCAGTCGCTACGAGGGCTTTGGCCTGCCCCCGCTGGAGGCGCTGGCATGTGGCACGCCAGTCGTGGGCAGCGACGCCTCCTCCATCCCCGAGGTCGTGGGCAACGCCGGGGTGCTGCTACCACCGGACGACGCCGAGGGGATGGCCGGTGCGCTGATCCAACTGGCGACCGACGAGAACTTCCGCGCCGAACTGAGCCGCCGCGCGCTGGCCCAGTCCGCCCGCTTCTCCTGGGAGCGCACCGCCCGCGAGACGCTGGCGGCGTACCAGGACATGGTGACTTTGTAGACCATCGCCGAATCCCCTCGTTGACAATCTCCCCGATCAGAGTACAATGTGGTCGCACAAGAGACTACATTGGCGAACAGTAGGAGGTGTTATGCCTGACGTTGGTGTGCGAGAGTTAAAGGTCCGCGCCTCGGAGATTATCCGAGACGTACGGGAGCGGCGTGCCCGATACACTATAACCTATCGGGGGCGACCGGTGGGCCTATTGATGCCGCTGGAGGAAGTCAGGCCAACGGACCTGTCCCCCGCCGGTGAGCCAGCCACGGCTGCCTGGGAAGAGTTGACGCGGTTGGGCGAGGAGATCGGCCGGGGGTGGCGTTCACCCCTGACCAGCACTGAACTCCTGTCGGAAATGCGCCGGTAGGAGGTCGCTGTGACCAGCACTTACACTGTGGATGCCAGCGTCTTTGTGAACGG
>JAUXFI010000176.1 GCA_030620125.1 Anaerolineae bacterium | reverse complement strand
GGGGCGTTGTCGCAGTGGGCGGATTGTGCCAGAGCCCTTCTTCGTGCACTCTGATCTGACAACAGCGGTGCAAATCGCCGACATCGTGGCGTACAGCCTGAACTGGGGATTGCGCCTCCATCGAATGGATCGTCCGACTCGACCGGAGATGGAGTCCTTTGGTCAGTGGGCTTTTGGTCTGCGCTATGTTGGGCATCGTCGCAGCGAATTGGACGAGGAGACTTGGCCAGTCTACGGTATCATATACATTGATGACCTGCGGTCACGTGCTGAGCGAGACGAGGAGTAGACAAACAAAAAGGCAAAGATGGTCCCCCTTGCGGGGTTCCACCAGAGCCTCCAGTTACATTCTATCAGACATTGGACGGATTGTCAAGAGTGTTGAAGGGATGTCTGCTAAACGAGAAAGCCTGAAGCGCGACTTTTTTGCCCGCGACACGCTCGCTGTCGCCCGTGAATTGCTGGGGCAGCGGCTGGTGCGGGTGCTGGACGGGGAGCGGCTGGCAGGACGCATCGTCGAGGTGGAGGCCTACGTTGGGGAGGAGGACGGGGCCTCGCACGCCAGTTGTGGCGTTACCCGCCGCAACGCGCCGATGTACGGCCCGCCCGGCCACGCTTACGTCTATTTCATCTACGGGATGCATCACTGCTTCAACGTCGTCACCGAGCGGGAGGACTACCCGGCGGCAGTGCTCATCCGCGCACTGGAACCGCTGGAGGGGCTCGAAACGATGCGAGAGCGACGTAGCGGCCGGCCCGACACCCAATTGACCAGTGGCCCGGCCCGCTTGTGCCAGGCGCTCGGGATTGACCGGCGGTTCGATGGGGCCGATCTGTGCGCGTCCGGCGGTCTCTTGTTTTTCGAGGATGGCGGGGCCGTGCCCGATGGGGCCGTCGCTACCGGCCCTCGGGTCGGCGTGCGAGGCGACGCGGCGGCGGTTTCCGCCCCGTGGCGCTTTTGCGTTCGTGGCAGCCGTTACGTTTCACGTCAATAGGGAGGCAGGGCTGTTCAGTTCTCCGCACAGAGCAGATAAATGGACAGGATTTACAGGATGAACAGGATAAAAGCAAGAAAAAATCCTGGAAATCTTGTTAATCCTGTCCAAAAAATGAGGCGTTTATTTAGAACTGAACAACCCTGAATAGGGAGGTAGCGATGTCAGAACTATACCGTATTTACCTGCCCGTCATATCCAGAGGTCGAAAGGAGGAAACAATGACCGTACTGCAAGGTAAGGGGTTGTGGTCCCGTGGCAAGAAGGAACTGGAGCGGGCCATCCAGATCGCTTCCCAGATGGGTGTTACCCACATCATACACAAGGCTGGGCAAGGCGCGGAGTGCTATCCTGGAATGACCGAGGCAGTCCAAAAGATCACGCAGGCGGGCCTGGTTCCTTTTGCGTGGATGTTCTTGCTGCTGGACGATCCCCAAGGGGAGGCTCAGGTTGTCGTGCGGGCCTTCCAGGATGGCTTCCAGGGCTTTGTCTTTGATACCGAGGCGGAGCGGTGCCGCAACCGCTTTGAGCAGGCCGAGCGACTGGGCCAGTATTTGAGCGTCGCTGGGGTTGACCCGTACAGGCTCTACAACTGCTCTTTCCCCAACATCTCTGACCACCGCGACCTGCCCTACGACCAGATGAACGTGTTCTGCAAGGGCGGCTTGATGCCAATGTCCTACGGTACTTTTTTCTCGCCTGAGAGTTCCGTTCCCCACGACCAGCAGGCGGAGCGCGTGATTGACGAGTGGACCTACGGTCACTACGAGTACTGGTGCCGTCGTTGGGGCTACCGGCCTCCTTTGTACCCGGTGCTGGGTCCCTACCACGACGAGTACGGCCACGTGCGCATGAGCCCCGGTGAGTTCCAGATCTGGCTCGACCGGCTGGAGGTGCATCGCCCGACGTTCTTTAGCGTTTTCACCGCTGCTGTGCTCAACGACGATATCCAGCCGCTCATCTACGCCTTTCCGCTGGCCGACCAGTTGCCCCCTCTGCCAGTGCTCGAAGTGCAGGTGGTGAGCCCAGAGGTAGGTTTCCTCAACGTTCGCTCGACCCCCTCAGCCGAGTATGCTCCCATCGCACAGGTGGACGATGGGGTCGTGCTGGAGGCCCTTGAGCCGGAGGCGGACGTGTATGTGAAGGTGGGGCAGGAAGGCGAGTGGCTGCGTATCCGCACCCCCGAGGACAGCGAGGGCTACGTTGCCGCCTGGTACTTGCGCCTTTACGAGGGCAGCGTCGAAGCCAGTGTGCAGGTGGAAGTGGCAAGCCCGGAGGTGGGTTTCTTGAACGTTCGCCCGACTCCCTCCATTGACCGGCCTCCCCTCACGCGGGTGGACGATGGGACTGTGCTGGACGCTCTGGAGCCGGATGAGAGCGTGCGGGCAAAGGTGGGGCAGGCAGACCAATGGCTGCGCATCCGCACTCTTGGTGGCATTGAGGGTTACGTCGCCGCTTCGTATCTGCGTCTCTACGAGGAGGTTGAGGTCGGCGAGCCTGTTCCCCACGTGGTAGTCCACAGTTCCGCCGGGTTGAACGTGCGGCGGAACCCAGGGACAGGTTCTCCTCCTACCTGGCACGTGGTGGACAAGACCATAATGGAGGTGCGTGAGGATCCGAAAAAAGTGGGGGACAAGTTGGGGAAGGAGCAGTGGATCGAGGTCTGCACACCCAGCCTGCACGAGGGGTGCGTGAACAGTCTGTACGTGCGGGCTGAGCGTGGGGCCGACGAACGACAGCCTGTGGACGACGCCGCCTTGCCCTACGGGGAGTGCGCCTGGATCTTTGGCATCCACGCCGCCGGCGCCACCACGCCGGCTGACTTTCGTTTCCTCTTCCAGAGCAGGGAAAAAACTGGCTGGGTGCTCTTCACCGAGGCGATAGGCGCTGACCCCAATCACGGCGGCGGTCACGACTATACCTCGTGGTCCCACGATGGTTACGGCGTCATCGTCCGTCTCAACCACGGCTACGAGACGAGCGGCACGCTGCCGGTTCGCGCCAGGTACGCCGACTTTGCCCGGGCGTGTGCCCGTTACGTCCAGAACTCGCCGGGTTGCCACTTGTGGATCATCGGCAACGAGCAGAACAACGTGCGCGAGCACCCCGGCGGAGCCGACAACCCGGCCGAGCACATCACCCCGCAGATGTACGCCGAGGCGTTCAACCTGGCGCGGCAGCGCATCAAGGAGGTGCAGCCGGAGGCCATCGTCGTGCCCGGCGCGGTTGATCCCTACAATACCTACCCCTGGAAGCTGCTGGGCAACCGGCGCAACAGGCCGTTGGAGTACTTTAAGGAGATGCTCAGTCACATTGACGACCTGGACGGCATCGCGCTGCACACGTACACCCACTGGATGGACGTTGACCTGATCACCAAGCCGACTGTCTTTCAGGACGAGTTCCTCCAGCCGGGCACGCCCCAGGAGCACTATTACGACTTTCAGTCCTACCGGCCCTTCGTAGAGGCCATCCCGGCAAAATGGCGCGACCGCCCGGTCTACATCACTGAGAGCAACCACTGGCTGGCATTGGAACACCAGCCGCGCAACCGGGAGGAGGAGAGAAACGTCGGCTGGGTGAACAAGAACAAGGGCTGGATACAGGCGGCCTACGCGGAGATTCAGCGCTGGAACAGCACCCCTCACGCTCAACAGATCCAGTGCCTGCTGCTCTACCGCTGGACGGGCGACGCCTGGGCTGTCGAGGGCCTGGGAAAGATACACGAGGATTTCAAAAAGGCGCTGGGCCAGGACTATCGCTGGCGGCGCTAACCTTCCCGGAAGCTAGAGGTTGGTTGTCAGATCAGTCAACCTCTGCTGGACGAGCAGGGTCTTGGTGAGACTCGTTGCGTTGTAGCTTCCGGGAAGATCAATCCGTGACGAATAGCCCTGGCAATGAGGCGCTTCTGGTCTGGAGGCTTCGCACAACCTTCACAAGGGTACTGGGCAGAAGTCTTGACCCTCGGGTTGATTGTGGTATAATGCTGCTGTGCCGGCGTAGCTTGAGCGGCGGAGTAAGGGTCTTGTGATGGTATTGTTGTTCTCGAAATTGATCACGTACGAGGGAAGAAAGATTACACTGTTAACGGCATGATAACAAGTGGTGTTTCCATTAAACGAGCCAAGAAGGAGCTTGCCAAGTGTGAGGTACGCTGTGCGAATTGTCACCGCAAGAGACATGCAGCAGAAAACGGAAGCTTTCGCTTGGGATTGTGATGCTGTGCTGATGTAGCTCAATGGTAGAGCGGCTCCTTTGTAAGGAGCGGGTTACAGGTTCGAATCCTGTCATCAGCTTGGCGCAGGTGAAGCTCATCAGAGGCAGAGCGAATAGCCAATTATAAATGGGTCGGTGTCCCGAGCGGCAAAGGGGGCGGACTGTAAATCCGCTGGCTCAGCCTTCGAAGGTTCGAGTCCTTCCCGGCCCACCTGTTGTATGCCCGAAGAAACAAACCGGCGAGAAGACTGATCTT
>JAUXFI010000196.1 GCA_030620125.1 Anaerolineae bacterium | reverse complement strand
CTTTAGACGGGGATTTCCAGAAGCCGCCGAATAGAATTCGCCGTCTGAAGCTGAAAAGGCCCCTCAGGGCCTATGGCCTGATTTAGCGCCTGATGGCGCTTCTCAACTTTAGACAGGGATTTCCAATCCCTGGCTTGCAAGTGCTTTTCCGTCGCCAGGGAGGTCTCAATGTACGAAAAACCCGGTTTCTTGGCCCCCACGTGAACAGTTACGAGTATGATTTGAGGTGCTACCCATGGACTTTGATCGCAAAGACGCAGACGTGATGGCAGAGATAGAATGTCTTCGAGCTAACATCCCTAACTTGCGTTTCCATTCCACTTACCAAGCCACAAGTACAGGCCCTCTTGTCCCTGGCTGTGAGATGTGCACGCGTATGGCGCACATGTCATTTCAGCTTGGCTTCCGCTGCAATGCCGATTGCCCCTTCTGTTTTCTCCACACCTATCGAGCGGACACACCCGACGAGGATGAAAAGTACAACCGGAGGGCCCTTCTGAAAGAGTTCCACCGGCGCAAGGACGAACTGGAGGGTGTCTCTTTGACCGGAGGTGAGCCTCTGTTATACCTCCCTGAACTAGAAGCGGGCGTATCTGAAATGCGGAGAGCCAAGCCCGGATTGCACTTTTGGGTATACACCAACGGCATCCTCGCCGATGATGAGCATCTCGGCATTCTCCGGGATCTCGGAATCGGGGAAATTCGATTTAACCTCGCGGCGGCGAACTACAAAGAGAAGATACTGGAGAACCTCGAACGAGCCAGAGAGATGTTCGAGTACGTTGTTGTAGAAGTACCGTCGTATCCGAAGCAGAAGGATGGGCTGATGGGGTGCCTCGGAGAGCTGGACCGTATAGGGATAGATCAGTTGAATCTGCAAGAACTGTTAGTGACAGACGCTAACGTGCATCGTCTTGAGGGAGAAGGATATCAATCGGGCTTGCTATTTGCAAAAAAGTTTTTCCTCTACGGAAGCAGAAGAATGACATACGAGGTGATGCAGCACTGCGTCGGTGAAAGGTATTCGTTTACTGTCAACGATTGTTCAGCAAGCAAATTCGGCATGAGGCAGTGAAGGAAAACCAGGTATGGCGCGGCAGATGTCGAGTGCCCGGCCTGTACTTTCGGGCACTGCGGCGCGAATTGGTCACCTGACCAAGAAAAAGACTGGACACCTGTCCAATCCAAGAATTCCCCACATGCCCTTCCTGCTCGGCTACTATGATCACTCTCTACCGTAAACACCCCCCGACTTGTTGAAGAGATACGTCTCGCGGTAATTGCTACCCTCTTTGCCCTGGCCTCCGTAACCAGCCTGTAACCCGCCTGTAACACCGTCCCGCCCGAGAGCCGGTATAATGGAAGGTGGGCATCGGCGCTATGCACTCGCCCAGAAATTGACTCACTATGATCACCAAGAATCTCGAAAGCCCATTTGAAGGTCTGTTCTCCGACCTCGAATATCCCCCGAGTACCGTAAAAGACGAACCGGCGTCTCCGGTAGACAGCCGGCCGGACATCCCTGAGCGCAAACGGGATCACACGCAAGAGACCGTATTCCGCACCACGGTTGAAAAGGCCACCGACGCTGTCTTTATTGGTTACCTGCAAGACAACCGGACTTTTAGCAACCGCGCCTGCTACGAACTCTTTGGCTACGACTACGAGAGCCAGGAGATGGACAACCTGCCGCTGGTCAACTTTTGGCCCGAAGAGGACGTCCCCCTGCTGGAAAAACAGGTACTTCCACTGGCGATGAGCGGCGGCTGGAGCGGCCAAGTGCGGCAGAAGCGCAAGGATGGCGCCCTGTTCGAGGCTCATCTGACCGTCTTCTCTGTGCGGGACGAGACAGGCCAACCCACCAGCATCACCTTTATCATCCGCGACATCAGCGAGCACAAAGCCTGGGAACGCGAGCAGACGCACAAGCAGCGCGCTCACCAGGCGCAACTCATCAGCGAGGTGTCTCAGGAGATCGCTACCGCTCCCACGTTGGACGAGCTCTTCCGTCGCGTCGTGACCCTGGTCAAAGAGAGCTTTGGCTATTACCACGTCCAGATCTTTCGCTACGATCCCGAACTGGACCTCATGCTGGTGGTCGAAAGCTACGGCCAGGTCGGAAAGAGGATGAAAGCCACCAGCTACAGGTTGCCCTATGGCAGGGGAATCGTCGGCCTCGCGGCAGCCACCCGCCAGCCGGTCTTGGTCTCTGACGTATCCCAGGACCCCCGCTGGGTGCCACATCCCGACTTGCCCGATGCGCGGGGCGAGTTAGCCGTGCCCATCAAACTGCACGACCAATCGCCGGCCGTGCTGGACGTGCACAGCGACGTGGCCGGCGCACTCAGCGAAGAGGACCAGGTCGTGCTTCTGAGTCTTGCGGGGCAGATCGCCGCACTGGAAAACCCTCGACTGTTCGAGCAGACCCATAATGTGCCGGAGGAGATAGATTCCGCTCCCTGGGCCTCCACCAATGATGGACATGCCCAGCCAGGTGCAGAACTTGAGCATAAGCGCGGCATCCGTCGCTGGGGAGTGCGGCAGGTGATCCTGGCAGCGGTGCTTTTGCTGACGGGAGCGCTGGTCGGATGGATGGTCGGTCTTGTGATGCGGGGAGAGCCCCCGACCGTGGCAGCTCAGGCTTTCAGTTCTCCCAGCCCTCACGCCACAATTGTCACCGCCGTACCCACACCATCGGCGACGCCCAGCCCCATCCCCAGCCCAACTCGCGCGCGCTCACCCACCGTCACCCTACGATCCTACCCCACCCAGGCGCCGATCTCCACTCCTACACCCGCCGCTCCCGTTGCTCCAGCCCCTTTCCCTGTCCCCGGTCCGAACGTCGTGTCCGCGGCTTCTTCCACGGTTTCTTCCACGGTTTCTTCCACGCTTCCAATACCCTCCCCCGTCCAGCCCGTCCCGGTGGCCGCTGATGCCATCAACATCGTCGTCCTGGGCAGCGACCAGCGACCGGATTGGTCAGAGTGGCACACCGATGCCATCCACGTCGTCTCCATCCAGCGCGATGGGGGAGTGGTCTCTGTCATCTCCATCCCGCGCGACCTATACCTTTATATCCCTGGCTTTTGGATGAGCCGGATCAATTTCGCGGACTTTTACGGGGAGAGTTACGGCTACGAGGGGGGCGGGCCAGCACTAGTGAGGGACACGCTACTGTATAACCTGGGTATCCGGGCAGACTACTACGTCCGCACCAACTTTGACGGCCTGATCGGCATCGTGGATACGGTGGGCGGGGTAGACATTCCCGTTCACTGCCGCATCAGCGACTACTGGCCCTACCCGGACGAGAACGGAGAGTATCCAGTCCTGGTCATGGAACCAGGAATACATCACATGGACGGCGAGACCGCTCTCTGGTACGGCCGCTCGCGCAAGACCACCAATGTCTTTTCCCGCGAACGCCGCCAGCAGCAAGTCCTCCAGTCACTCTGGCACCAGGCGCGGGATGAGGGGATGCTCTCTCAGGTTCCGGCCCTGTGGAGACAAGGGCGAGACATGGTGGTGACCGACCTGACGTTCGCTGAAATCCTGGACCTGGCACGCATAGCGCTCACGCTGAAGGAGCAGAACGTACGCTTCTACAACATCGGCGCAGACGTGGTGACACCGTGGACGACGCCCCACGGGGGGAGCGTCTTCCTACCACGCTGGGAGGAGATTGAGCCCGTCGTGGCAGAGGCTATGGCTCCCGTCTCCAAGGCACGCCTGGGCCGCACCTACACGCCGGTCGAAGTATGGAACGGGACTTTTAATCAGAACTGGGACCTGCTGGCGGCGGATCGGCTGTATCGGGCCGGGTTCACACCGGTAGTCAGCAAGCCGGAGCAGCAGAACCATGCCAAAACCCAGTTGATCGTCTTCGGCAGGCAGGCCAAGGGCACCGGGGTGGGATACCTCCAGCAGATATTCGGCCTCTCAGATGACATGGTGACCTACCAGCCGGACGACCCCTCCGAGTTCGGCTTCCGCCTGATCCTGGGCGCCGATTATCAGACCTGTCCCCAACCCTGACGAAATACAGCAATTCCCGTTTCGTAG
>JAUXFI010000013.1 GCA_030620125.1 Anaerolineae bacterium | reverse complement strand
CCACTTGGCGACGACGGAGTCCCGAACTTGTTCGGGTGCGCCCCACACAGCAGATCAAAACTGCCCCAACAAGTTGGGGACTCCCCACAACCTAGAGTTCTCCGACAGCCTGCTAGGAAGGTGTTCTATCTCGGTCTCCCCTGCCAGAGTTCCTCCACTTGTACTCTCCAATAACAACGGCGGTGGGCGTCGCAACTGTCCCCACCGCCGTCACTACTGAGGAGGTTAGTCACCGCCGTAGAGACGCTGGCCACCACTCCTCGGGGTCGTTAACAGGGTGATGCATAAGGAGGGGCAAGTAGAAAGTATAGTCCGATGGGGCTGGCTCTGGACCAGCGATGACTGTCACCGCCACCGTCGCCACGTTCGAGGTGGCTCCCTCGTTGTCCTTGACCGTGTAGGTAAAGCTATCGTCGCCGTTGTAGCCGGTGTTGGGTGTGTAGGTCACTTCCCCACTGACCGGGTCCACGCTGACCGAGCCATTTGTTGGGCTGCTGACGATGCTCACTGTGGTGGGGTCAATCGTGCCATCCACGTCGGTATCGTTGGCTAGCACGTCAATGTCCACCGGGGTGTCCTCGGGTGTCTCTGCCGTGTCGTCGTTGGCCACCGGCAGGTCGTTGACACAGATGACCGTGACGTTCACCGTGGCGGTATCGGTGCCGCCATTGCCGTCGGAGATGGTGTAGGTGAAGGAGTCAGCCCCGCAGTAGTTGGGATCGGGGGTGTATTTGACCGTCCCGTCTGGGTTGATGGCGGCGCTGCCGTGGGGCGGATTGGAGACAAAGGTAACGGTGAGATCGTCTCCCTCCGGGTCGGTGTCGTTGTTCAACACGTCAATGTCCACCGGGGTGTCCTCAGGGGTGCTCGCCGTGTCGTCGTTGGCCACCGGCGGGTCGTTCACCGGGTTGACGGTCACGGTGACGGTTGCCACGTTCGAGGTAGCTCCGTCATCGTCCTGGACTGTGTAGGTAAAGCTGTCGGTGCCGTCGTAGCCGGTGTTGGGCGTGTAGGTCACCTCCCCGCTGATCGAGTCCACGCTGACCGAGCCGTGGGCTGGGCCGCTGACGGTGCTTACCGTGGTGGGATCAATCGTGCCGTCCACGTCGGTGTCGTTGGCTAGCACGTTGATGTCCACCGGGGTGTCCTCGGGTGTGCTCGCCGTGTCGTCGTTGGCCACCGGCAGGTCGTTGACGCAGGTGACCGTGACATTCACCGTGGCGGTGTCGGTGCCGCCGTTGCCGTCGGAGATGGTGTAGGTGAAGAAGTCAGCCCCGCAGTAGTCGAGATCGGGGGTGTATTCGACCGTCCCGTCTGGGTTGACGGCGGCGCTGCCGTGGGGCGGATTGGAGCCCAAGGTAACGATGGGATCATCTCCCTCCGGGTCGGTATCGTTGTTCAACACGTCAATGTCCACCGGGGTGTCTTCAGGGGTGCTCGCCGTGTCGTCGTTGGCCACCGGCGGGTCGTTCACCGGGTTGACGGTCACGGTGACAGTTGCCACGTTCGAGGTAGCCCCATAGGTATCGTTGACCGTGTAGGTAAAGCTGTCGGCGCCGTTATAGTCGGCACTGGGGGTGTAGGTCACGTCGCCACTGACCAGGTCCACGCTGACCGAGCCGTGGGCCGGGTCGCTGACGATACTCACTGTGGTGGGGTCAATGCCGCCATACACGTCGGTATCGTTGACGGTCACGTCAATGGCTACCGAGGTGTCTTCGTCGGTGACCGCCGTATCATCGTTGGCCATCGGCAGGTCGTTGATAACGTAGCACACTTCAAGCCAGGGTCTCTTGTAGACATAGCTGATATCGCTGCTCGCGTATGCATCGGAGGCAGGAGGATCGTTCAGGTTCATCAATAGCAGCCCGTAATTGGGCTCTGTGCCTCCGACCCAGCCTGAGGTCAACTCGGTGACGTCGGTGGTCAGGAAGCTATAGCCCTCGGCCACGAAAGTGCCCCATACGACGGTGTCGTCGTAGTTGTCGGCAAAGTTGTTCCACGTCGGCTCGCCTTCGACCCAGGGTTCTGTGATGCGATAGATGGTGACAGTCTCGCCAGAACCCGACGACATCTCCCGGATGCCGAATGTGGACGACTGGACGATTGCGTCCTCCGGCAGGACATTGAGACCAAAGCGAAGCAACGACCGCTTCTCGCCGCCGCCGACAATGCCAGTGTAAAGATAGGACCCGTTGCCACTGGTTCCAGGCGACGCTTCCCAGATGTAGCCGTCCGCAACATCGCCGAAGGTGCCCCGCTGAATGGTCACGCAAGTCAGGTCGCCTCCCTCGCAAGCGTCACCGATCCCGTCACCATCGCTGTCCGTCTGGCTGGGGTTGTAGACGTCGGGGCAGTTGTCCTCGTCGTCGTTAATGCCATCCCCGTCGGTGTCGCCTGAGCCAGTCAGTACCTCACTGGGCCCATAGGCTGTAGCCTCTGCAACAAGGGCAGGTCCCGACACCAGGTTTAGCAGGGACATGGCCAATGCAAAGGCGACAACAACAAGCAAATAAGACTTGATCTTCATAACATACCTCCTCTGAAACTCAGAAATCATGTATTGAATTGGCATTAGAAACCATCACAGTGGTTTTCCTGTACTGCCTGCCAACATGATACACAGCATCAGTGTAAGATGGGTGAATATTCGGCTACGAATTCCTTAGAAACGACCTATCTCTCACTGCTTGCTCGTAGGCGGTCTCCAGGGTGGCGGCGGCCATTTCCCAGTTGTGGTGTGCCTCCACGTAGCGGCGACCGTTCTGCGCAAGTCTCCGCGCCAATTGCTTATCATCAAGCACGCTGATGACCTTTGCGGCAAACTCGGCCTCGCCAGTCGCTACCAGCAGGTCCCTTCCGTCCTGCGCGGCCAACGCCGTGCTGCCCTGAGGTGTGCTCACGACCGGCATGCCCATCGCCATCGCTTCCAGTACCTTGTTCTGGATGCCCACAGCATAGCCGGTTGGGCATACGGCGACAGAGGCCTGAGCCAGGTAGGGCCTCAGGTCGTCCACGTAGCCGGTCACTTTCACCCGCGCATCGGCGGTGAGGGCCTGGACGACGGGGGGAGGGTCCTTGCCCACAACCTGGAAACAGACGTCCGGGCGCGTTGCCCAGATGCGGGGCAGCACCTGCCGCGCAAAGTACAGCACAGCAGCTACGTTGGCGTGGTAACTCATCTTGCCGGTAAAGACCAGCGTGCGGTGTCCCGAGTTTGTCAAAGGGCGGCCGTCGCGCCGCTTGTGGCTCTCGCGAGGGACAAAGTACCGCAGGTCCACCCCGTTGGTCACGACGGTCACAGGGGCCTTGTGACTGGCTGCGGGCAGGTATTGCTCGCCAAGCGATTCGAGAGCGCGCTTGTCCTCGTCGGAGGTGATGACGATGTGGTCGTATTGCTCCAACAGATACGCCTCGTAACTCTGAGTGCGGGCCAGGTCCAGCCCTGCCATCAGACGAGAACGCAGACGGGTGCTGTTCTGCCAGGTACGCTCGAACAGCAAGGAGATACAGTCCACAGAGTCGTACACCTTTGGCAGGCGTTGCACCGCGCTGCCCAGGCGTGCAGCCCGCAGATGTTCGATGTGGACAACGTCAACGGATTCCTGCTGCACGATCTGGGCGATGCGGCGTTCCATCGCTGCGGAGTAGCAGTACATGGTCTGAAAAGGCTCTGTCGAGGGCACGGCCTTTAGGCAATTCAGCAGCGAGCTCCACTTTGGGACCGGGAAGACCTCTACCCGCTGGCAGTGTGGCTGCAATTGTTTGGCCTGGGTCTCTTCTTCCGCTGATGTGCTGGCGGTCAGCAGCGTGATGGCGTGACCGCGCCCGGCGAGTGCCTTGATCAGGTTGTAGGGGCGCGTGCGAATCTGTGAGGGGACGTAGGGCGTCACGTAGAGGACATGCACGGTATGTCTCCAGTACGGGCTGTCAGTGAGGCGGCAGGCCCAACTTGGCTTTCACCGCTGCCAGTATCACCGGGTCGGGTGGCACTCTCAGCCGCATCAGGGCCTCCTCCCGGTCCAGGTATCCTCCCCGCACCAGGTTCGCCAGTTCCAGCACGTAGGGGTGATAGCCCATGTGCCGCAGATGCACCTCGTTGGCGAACGCATTGAGCAGGCAGTTGGTCGAGTTGGGATCGGTGTCGTTGGGGCGCTCCCATCCCAATTCTTCGATGCGCGCGTAGACCGTGTCTTCGTCATAGTCCAGGAAGGCAAATGGAGAGATGTTATATGGGAAGCGCGTCGGGTCATCGAAATGGTGCTCAGCCGGGAAGTAGGGCGCGATTCTGTCGCCGACCACTTTCTGGAGCGGAGCGACCGTCGCTGGCAGCATCGCCTGAATCATCTGAGGGTTGGTCTTGAATATGGAGGACGTCAGCGGAGCCTGGCCCGGCGACCAGCCGTAGGCGATGATCGGGATGTTTTCCTCGATTGCTATCCGCAAGGCAATGCCCTTGGCCATTCCCATGCAAGAGGTACAGATGTTGCTCGCTCGATCCAAGGCCTTCGCAGGGTACATGTCGCGGGCGGTCGAGGCGACGAATATCTGTCTCAGCAGATCGAAGCGGGGCTTGACAATAACATGATCCACCTCCAGGTTCTCCGAGATCCGGCGCATGTTGCTAAAGGCTGTCGGGGAAATAAAGCCCATGTCGAAGGTGAAGGCCAGAATGTTCAGGTCGTACTCCTGCTTGAGCAGCATGAGGGTAAAGGTGCTGTCCTTCCCCCCACTCCAACTCATCAGGCAGTCATACTGGTTCTGTCCGCGAATCTGCTCCAGAATATCATGGAACTTGTGCCGGAGTCTCTCCCTCAGACGATCTTGTTTCTGGAGAGTGTTCGCGGAAGCGAGGCAGTAGTTACACACGCCCTCTTCGTCGAATTTGATGCCAGGAAAGGTCTCCGGCAAGATACAGCGTGTACATCTCTTTAGTATCGGTTTCAAGGTCAGTGTCCTTTCTATCTATCCCACACACATCTTTACCGGACCAATGTCCGGAATCGGGTTGAGGGCAAAGTAGTCCACGAATAGGTGATGCAGCAACTGGAGCGACAGGATGCCGGCAAGGGCCATCGAATCGTTCTCGCCCAGCCGCGTCCCCTGACGACATTTGTCGGCCAGACGGGAAACGGCCACCGGGTTAAAGTAGCCGTTGGCGCGGATGCTCTCAGGCGAGAGACATTCTTCCACGTAGGCGTGAGTGCTGGGGTTAAAGAAACTCGGGCTGATGGGCGCCCGGTAGGGTCGCTTGGGCCGTCGCCGCACCTCGGCTGGTAAAAGTCCCTCCATACTTTTCTTCAGGACGTGTTTCTCCTGTAGCCCTCTTAGCTTTAGGTGCGGCGGAATCTGGTTGCAGAACTCGATCACTCGATGATCGAGGAAGGGAAAGCGACCCTCCACCGAGTTGGCCGACAGCATACGGTCTCCCTGCGAGGAAAGCAGGTACTCGGACATAAAGATTGAGATTTCGGTGTATTGCGCCTGGGCAAGCGGGGCCCAGCGTCCAAAAGCGCCATCTATGCTCTGCGCGAATTCCGTGATGGGGTCGTAATCGGCCAGCGCCGATTTCAGGTCTGAGGAGAAGAATCGTTTCAGGCGCGCTGTGTTGTGCCAGCGAAGCATGTGGGAATATGTGACCTCGTCCACGGCGGTCAGATCTCTGCGGAAGAATGCCTCGAGGTACGAGGCCCCGGCGGTCGAGAGTGCCGGCACGTAGGGATACAGTTTCCGCAGCAGCAGCGGTCGCAGTGACGAATGTGGGTCTCTGGCCCAGAAGCGGCGGACCTTGGCCTCTTTGTAGATGTTGTAGCCGCCCAGGAACTCGTCCGCGCCCTCGCCCGTCAGGACGACTTTGATGTCGTTCTCGTGCACCAGTCTCGACAGCAGGTACATCGGCGCTGGCGACGTGCGCAAGATGGGGGTCTCCGTGTGCCAGATGACCTCCGGGAAAACCCGCCCGATGTCAGCGTGGGTACATTCAACGCGACGGTGGTCGGTCCCCAGGAAGGATGTCATCCTCTCCTGGTGCTCGCGCTCGTCAAATTCGCGGTCGCTGAAGGCGATGGAGAAGGTTTTTAGATAGTTGGCGGTATAGTTGCGGATCAGGGTGGTGATGGTGGAAGAATCCAGTCCACCGCTGAGGTAGGCCCCCACCGGCACGTCTGCTCGCAGTCGAAGCCGAGTGGCGTCAATGAGCAATTCGCGCAGCCGCTCGGCGTAGTATTCTTCCTCCCCTCCCCGAAGCGGGGAGGGGCCGGGGGAGGGGTGATCGGGAAAGGTCAGGCTCCAGTAGCGGGTGATCGAAAGGCTTCCATCCGCCTTGAGTAGGAGGAAATGGCCTGGCGGGACCTCAAAGATGTCACGAAAGATCGTGCGCGGAGTCAACGGAGCCCAGAAGGTGAATATCTGAGAGAGAGTGTGGGGATCAACCTCGGCTTCCACGCGAGGGTCGAGCAGGATAGCCTTGATCTCGGAGCCAAAGATCAGGGAACCACCGGCTACAGTGTAGAAAAGGGGACAAATGCCCACGCGGTCTCGGGCCAGCAGCAGTTCGCGAGATCGTTTGTCCCAGAGAGCGATGGCGAACTGCCCATTGAGGTATTCGAGGCAGCGCGGCCCATATTCTTCGTACAGGTGAACGATGACTTCAGTGTCAGAGTTGGTGGAGAAACAATGCCCCTGGCGCTCCAAATCGGCGCGTAGTTCGATGTAGTTAAATATCTCCCCGTTGAACACGATCCAGATGGTCTCGTCCTCGTTGCATATCGGCTGTTGCCCACTGTTCAGGTCAATGACGCTGAGACGAGCGCTGCCCATCCCGATCCGGGCGTCTTTATAGATGCCGAACTCGTCGGGCCCGCGATGGCGGATGATACCCAACATCCCTTTCAGGAGTTCGGTGTCTATGGGGCGATCTTGTGTCAGATTTGAGATTCCTACGATACCACACATAACAATCAGCAGTTAGCGGTCAGCGGTTAGCAGCCCGGTCATTCCTCGAACATTCAACGGACACTGCTCTTCGCCCAGAGTTTCCTCACAAAGTAATAACTGCTAAAGGCAACCAACCAGGTTGCCAACGCAAAAAAAGCCCAGATCATTTGTAGCTGGCCAAACGTGGTATCTCCCAGTAGTTGGTAGAGCCCCATCGAGTCAGGACCAAATGAGGATTCATTGATCATCAGCCAAAATGGTGAGAAATCGATCCAGTAGTCATAGTTCACGTACAGGACGTCAACGACAAGTATACTCCAAAGCATGTTGAAGAGTGCACCTGCAAATAGAAGCGAAAAGGCAAAGACGATAAAACCGCGACAGAAACTAAAGTAGGCAGAACGATTCTTGAAGACAAGTGGTAAACCGAAAACAATGACCAATCCAACGAGCATGCCATGGAGCCTGCTCCATATCTCAAGATACCGACCAAATCCGTTTCCCAGCAGGTTCGAAATCGAATCCATAGCAAATCCAGGTCTCAGAGGATCAATACCTCGTCAAAACCACCCTCAAAATCACACACAACAGGCCAGCCAACTTGCCGGCGTGCTGGCAACAGCCATCTAGCACAGACCCGTCTTTTTGATCTTACCGGACATGGTCTTTGGCAAGGACGAGCGGAACTCGACGTACTTGGGCATCGCAAAGTCCTCCAGGTGCTGGGAGCAATGTCGCAGCACGTCCCGCTCGGTCAGTCCGCGACCGTCACCACAGACGACGAAGGCTTTGATGGCCTGGCCCAGGATCTCGTCGGGCACTCCGATGACGGCCGCTTCGGTCACGCCTTCCAGAGCGTACAGCACGTTTTCGACTTCTTTGGGAGCCACCT
This sequence comes from Anaerolineae bacterium, assembly GCA_030620125.1. Next base: position 9,764 of record JAUXFI010000013.1, on the reverse strand, counting down.
TCTCCCCACGGCTCTTGATGATGTCATCTTTGCGACCTACGAAATACAAGAACCCCTCCTCGTCCGTCTTGAAGAGGTCGCCGGTGTACAGGATGCGCTCGGCCGGATAGCGGCCGGGGCGATATCGCTTGGCCGTTTCCTCTGGGTCGTTCCAGTAGCCCTGCATCACGTGTGACCCTCGCACGACCAATTCGCCTATCACGCCGGGGGCCACACGGTTGCCCTGCTCGTCCACAACCCATACCTCGGTGTTGGGCATGGCGATGCCAACGGATCCGGGACGGCGATCCAGTTCCTCCGGCGGCAGGTAGGAGACGCGCTTGCACTCGGTGAGCCCGTACATCGAGTAGAGCGTCGCCCCGGGGAACTTGGCGCGCAGTTCCGCAATGTGGCTGACTGGCAGCGCTGCGGCGGTGTTCGTGATGTAGCGCAGGGATGACAGATCGTACTTGCTCAGATCCATCTGCAAGATGGTGGCAAAGATGGTCGGCACGCCGGGGAAGCCGGTGACCCGTTCCCGTTCCATCAGCTTGAGTATGGCGGCAGGGTAGGCAAAAGACCGCTCCAGCACCAGTGTGCCTCCGAACTTGAAGACCATCAGCAGTTGGTAGAGGCCATAGTCGAAGGAGAGCGGGGGAACGCCAATCACAATGTCCTCGGGCACGTTCTCCAGGTATTGGATGATGGAGGAGGCAGCAGTCACGACGTTAAAGTGAGTGGACATCACCCCCTTCGGCTCGCCGGTGCTGCCGGAGGTGTAGATCAGACAAGCCAGGTCCACGTCAATGCTGAGGCAGGGAGGAGGCTGGGAAGGATAGGTCTCAAGGAGGGTGTCGTAGGCCAGGAAATCATCGCGCTGGGCGGCCGTCGTCGTGGCGTCTTTCCCGCAGAGCACGGTGAACTTGAGCGAGGGCACGGCGTCCATCACCGCGCTGGTCAGCCTCGCCTTGCGCTCGGTGGTTATCAGAGCACTGGCCTGGCAGTTGTTCAGGATGTAGACCAGCTTGTTGAATCTGGTGCTGTGGTTGACGACGGAAAAGACAGCGCCTGCCTTCAGAATGGCAAAGATGGAGATCACGGCTTCGACAGAGTTGTTGAGGTAGACAGCGACGCGCTCTCCCTGCTGCACGCCATGGTCGAGGAGAGCATTGGCCAGGCGATTTGCGCGCGCTTCGATTTCGGCATAAGTTAGCCGCTGTTCTTGAAATATCAGCGCTACCTTGTCTGGGTAACGTTCGGCGCTATGCCCCAGGAACTGATTCACCAACATGGGCGCTGTCTCCTTGTTTCGTTCTCACATAAGCCGCCAGTTGATTGACGGAATCAAAGTTCTCGGGCAGTATCTCGTCATCTTCGACGGTGAGATCGAATGTCTCTTCGACAAAGAGGACCAATTCCAGCACTCCGGTCGAGTCGACGACGCCCTCTTCCAGAAACGAGGCTTCGTTCTGCAGTTTGCTCTCATCGTCGCTGAACAAAAAGTTCTCCAGAACGTAGCGGCGAATCTGTACCTCTACGCGGTGATTGTCCCCGAATTGCGATTGACGATTTTCCACAACCATGCTTCTCTCTCCTCTACCAATTTGTGATCAGAGTTGCTAACTGCTAACCGCTGATTGCTGACTGTTGACTGCTGACTCCCGCCCATCCCAGGCTTTCCAGTCCGATCTCCACCGCTGGTCGCCAAAGGGTCGGCGAACCCAATAACATCTTCAAGTAGGTGAGCGCTGGCCCTGGTCGCAGCGCCCACTCGCGGAAGGCGCGCCTGGCCCAGCCTTCCAACTGCTCGGCGCTCAAGTTGGGATAGTCCAGCACCGTCGAGCGGTCCATATCTACCTGCTCCCAGCGCGTGCCGGGCCGGAACCAGCCATTCTCGACCACCTCGAAGAAGAACGGCGAACCCGGATGGGGAGCCGCGATGTGAAACAAGGCCAGGTCAATGGGCAGTCGTTTGGCAAAGTCAATCGTCTGCCGGATGGTCTCTTCCGTCTCGCCTGGCAGGCCGATGATAAAGTAGCCCCAGTTCTTGATGCCGACCGCCTTGGACCACCGCAGGGCCTGCTCGACCTGCTCGGTGCGGGCGCCCTTGCGCACCCGCCGCAGGATCTCGTTGCTGCCCGACTCGATGCCCCAGGAGATCATCCAGCAGCCTGCGCGGGCCATCAGGCGCAGCATTTCCTCGTCCACAAAGTCCACCCGGCTGTTGCAGGTCCAGCGCACCTTTAGCCCGCGCTCCAGGATCAACCGGCACAGTCCCATCACCTGCTCGCGGCTGACGGTGAAGAGGTCAGTGTACATGTGCACGCTGTGAACTCCCAGCCGGTCGAGCAGTTCCAACTCGGCCATCACGTTCTCCGGTGAACGGAAGCGCACCGAGTTCCCGTAGGAGACGTGCTTGATGCAGAAGCGGCAGCCGGCGGGGCAGCCACGGCTGGTGACGACGAAGGCGTAAGAGCCGCGCACCAGGGGCGCGCGGTACTTTTCCAGCGGGAGCAGGTCGTGGCGCGGCAGCGGCAGGTCGTCGAGATTGCGGATAAAGGGGCGATCGGGGTTGACGACGATTTCGCTGCCGTCGCGCCAGACCAGGCCTTTGATGGTGGCTAGTGATTGGGTACTGGATATTGGATATTGGATATTGGATACTGGATGCTGGAGCCAGGCTGGTTGCCAGTCGGGGTCTGATTCGGTGAATAGTTTATGCAGGCGTTCCTGAAACCTCGGTTCGACCCCCGGCCACCACTCCTGGGCTTTGGGCTTTGGGCTTTGGATTTTGGGGTTTGTCGCCTCCAGCGTATCTACCAACTCCCGCAGCGTCAACTCTGGCTCGCCACGCAGCACAAAGTCCAGGGTTGGGTACGGACGCATACTCTCGCGCGGGATCGGCGTGACGTGAGTGCCGAAGGCGATAGTAGACGCCCCCAGGCTCTTTGCCACAAAGGTGCCGTACATGTCGTTCTGCAGCGTGGGTGCGGTGACCTGGGTGACGTAATAACGGGGCCGTTTCTCGCGCAGCAACCGCTCGAACTCTGGCCAGCCCATCCGCGATGGAACGGCGTCAATCACGTCCACCTCGTGATCGGGGAAGAGGGCAGCCATCTGCGCCAGGCTCACCTGGGGCCAGATCATACCCTCGCGCGAGCGTCGCCCCACGCGGTGCTGGCTGCGAATCCAGATGTCGCCGTCGGGCGCAGGGGGGTTGACGAACAGAATGTCCACCGCCCCATCGGGACGCACATCCATCTGCGCGCGCACGATGTCGTCGGCGTCCGGGAACTGCGGAAGCGGTATCCGCTGCTGCATGCCGGCGCCACGGTTGGTGTTAGACGGACTCGCTGTCATGCTTTGGTCCCATATCCTCGCTTACCAGTACCTCGCGCTTGCTGAGTTCGTCCAGGATACGCATAATAACCCAGAACACGCTCAGTTGCAAACCCACCAGCATGAGCATTGCGCTGGTCAGCAGGTAGAGCCACAATCGAGCGATTGACCATCCTCCCAAACCCAAGGCCAGGCTGACAATACTCAGCGCCATCCCCACGCCGATTGCCACCAGTCCCATCCATCCAAAGTGATGGTCTAGCGAGGGATCAAAGATCGGCTTGCCGAAAAGCCCCTGGCGCACAGGCGACTTGTGGAACAGCGATACCAGGTAGTTGAAAGTAGCGCCCAGTGCAAACAACGACACGCCCGTCACGCCCAGGAGCGCGGCGGCGAAAGCGCCTGTCACTCCCCACGGCCCCAGGGTTGTGATGCCAGAGATGCGCATACCCGGCAGAACACCGGCGATGAGACAGGCCAGGACGATCAGTCCAACCCCGATTCCTCCCAGAATGCGCACAGGGTTGTAGTTGAGCGCGGTCCAGACAATCGTGCTCAAGAAGCGCGTTCCATCGCGGACGACACTCAGCTTGGAACGGCCTGCCCGCTCGCTATAGGGTATGGGCACTTCGACCATGCGGATTTGCTCGTGCAGAGCGCGAGTGCTCATCACAGGGGTAAAGTTGAGACCGTCGGGCAGCGGATAGAGCAGGGGCAATGTCTCACGGCGGATGACGCGCATACCGCTGGCGCTATCGCTGATGCGGTGATTGCTCACCAGGCTGACCAGGTTGGCGAAGAAGATGTTGCCAATCCGCCGCACCAAAGGCATCTCGCTGTCGGTCCCGGCCATGCGCGAACCGATGATCAGGTCTGCCTCTTGCTCGATTGCGGCGCTGCAAAGGGCGGGAAAGTACTCGGGCGGGTAGGTGCCGTCGGCATCCAGGAAGCCCAACATGTTGCCTTGCGCGTGTTTGAAGCCTGTCTTGAGCGCTGCGCCGTAGCCCTGATTGACCCGATGTTGGATTAGCTTGACATCGGGGCAATCAGAAGCGATCTCGACGGTTTTGTCTCGAGAGCCGTCGTCCACCACGATGAGTTCGAGTTCTGGGACACCGGCATCGGCCAGGGATTGTTTGATGTCCAGCACTCTTTGAATGATCTCTGCGATCCCATCTTCTTCGTTATAGGCCGGAATGACGACTGAAAGCATATTCATAGTGTTCTCCTATCCAGCCGGTGAAAGTGGCCGGTGCTCGTCGGGAGCGACCGTATGCTTGACCACGCGGGCAGGAACCCCAACAGCGATGGTGTGAGGAGGGACATCTGCGGTGACGACCGCTCCCGCTCCAACCACAGCACCCTCGCCCACCCGCACACCGTCCAGAATAATGGAGCCCGCTCCCAGCCAGGCTCCATCCTCGACGACGACCCCCTGGGCGGTGATGCCTTGCTGGATGATCGGTCTGGACACGTCGCCGAAGACGTGGTTGACCGCGAGAATCTGCACTCGCGGGGCCAGGAGCACGTGGTTCCCAATAGTGACCCCGCCCTGGCCCCGGATGAGGCTGAACTCGCCGATGAAGCAGTTCTCGCCCACCCAGATGCCCGAGTTAGGAAGACCGCGAAAGTTGTACACGTGCAACTCAGAGTTGTGCATCACAAAGGTCCCGTCGCCGATGACGATGCCCTGGGGGCAGGCGTGCAAGTATACGCCATAGTCCAGGTAGACGTTGCTGCCCAGGGTGATGTTACGCGGCATGCAGAGACGGACATTGTTCTCAATGGCCACCTTACCTCTCGCCCGCAGGATCATCCTGTAGGCCACGGCGCGCAGGCCAATACCGATCAGACTCGGTATACCACGCAACAGTAGGAACAGAGTTTGTTCGAGGATATAAGACCCCACGCTGGTGGACTGGCCGTCGAGATAGTAGCGCAGCCGCCCGCGCCTGGCGGCCACCGCTGCTGCATCTTGCTCTTTGGATACAAAACTCCTCTCGTCGCTCACAACTTGTGTGCTCCCCTGATATTCAGCGAGGCTTTGGTGGCATCCGGCGCGCTGTGGCCCCTCCAAAGCCTCGATTGGCGGTGTGTATGGAGGCAATTCTTATGACACGGTCTTTTCTTCGCCGGCGACGTTGGTGCTCTCCTCCTGCAGGATTGCGTCTACCGCGCTCTCGAGATCGGAAGCCACTCGAAACCCATTTTGACCGCAGAGCAAACACTGCCGCAGTTCGTTGCGTCCGCGTCCGGTCAACACAAGAGTGCAGCGGCAACCTACTGCCTGTCCTGCTTGCATGTCTGCCAGGGCATCACCGATGAGATAGGACTGCGTCAAGTTAATTCCTATCTCACTGGCGGCTTCCAGGAGCAGGCCCGGTTGCGGCTTACGGCACATACAATGCTCGTCTGGCCTATGAGGGCAATACAGCACCCGGTCAACTCTCCCTCCGGCTGTCTCGATCTCCCTCACCATTTGCCGGTGAATGTGCTCCACGGTCTGAGTGGGAACCATCCCGCGGTTGATGATGGCCTGGTTGGTGACCACGACGATCGGCATATCTAGCTGCGCCAGACGAGTCAGGCTCTCCCGTGCTCCGGGCAGGAACTCGAACTCTGCCCAGCTCTTCACGTGGTCGTCCCGATTGCGGCAGATCACCCCGTCGCGATCAATGAATACGGCTTTCAATTCAGCGCCTCCTAGTATCCACGGGCGAGCGCAACAGTTGAGGGCAATGCTTCACACTCTGGCGCGGCCAGTGTCCACCCCAACGGCCAGCCCTGTATGGAGGACTGCAATTCCTGGCGAATGACCGTACAGGCGAGGTGCTCGAGGATCAGGTGAGCATCCTCCACTTGCTCAATGCAGTCAGACGGGACTGCCACACACAAGTCAACAATGGACTGTAGCTTGCCGCCCTCGCGACCCGTGAACCCGATTGCAGTTGCACCTATTCGCTTGGCCATACGCACCGCTTTGAGCACGTTTGCCGAATTGCCGCTCGCACTGATGGCGATGACCACATCGCCGCTTTCGAGCAAGGCAAGCAATTGCTCGGCAAAGATGTCCTCGTAAGCTGTGTCGTTGCCCCAGGCAGTGACGAGAGGCATATTGTCGGTCAGAGCGATCACTCGAAACCTGGGAACGCCAGGGGTGATGGTCCCTTTAGCGAGGTCGCAGGCAAAGTGGGAGGCCGTAGCTGCGCTGCCCCCGTTGCCCATGATAAACACCTTGCTGCCTGCCCGGTTGGCCTCCAGCAAAACGTCAATTACTTGCCGGATCTCCCCAAGCGGCATCTGGCTCAACATGACTTGGACTTGTTCCAGATACTTTGTGATGGCCTGCAATGTCCCGCCCCCTTTGTTTGTGCTAGTTCATGCGCTGACCCATACTCTCCTGGGCTTGCTGGTATTGGAGAACAGGGTTGCCTCCGATGAGTGGAAGGGCCTTCGCCACGGGGTGGCTTGCATGATCTGCACTCCTTCCATATCGAAAGCAAAGTCCCGCCGCTGCAGTTCCAGGTTCTCCAACGCTTCAGTAACGGCGGCCTGTCGCTCCTCTGGACAATAGACCAGCATGAATCCCCCGCCGCCAGCCCCCGTTATCTTGCCTCCGACCGCTCCGTGTTCGAGGGCAGTGGAGTAACATTCGTCAATGAACGGGTTGGTGACACCCTTCGACAGTTCTCGCTTGGTCAACCACGATTGATGTAAAAGCTCGCCGAATTCCTGCAAATCACCCCGCTCAAGGGCGGCTTTGATAGCCAGGCCCAGCTCCTTGATCGTGTCCAGCCGTTTGATGATAGCAGGGTCGTCCTCTCGGCTGGCGTTTGTCTGGTGTCGCAGGATGGTAGAAGAGATGTGTGAGGAACCGGTGAAAAACAGCATCAGCCGTTTTTGGAGAGATTGCATAACGTCGGGCGGAAGGTTCAGAGGCTCAACAGAGACGCCATTTTTTGCAAAAGTCATATAGTCCAGTCCGCCGAACGCGGATGCGTACTGATCCTGTTTGCCCACGGGCATGCCCATCTTGTTGATCTCGATGTAACAGGCCAGTTCGGCGACTTCAGAAGGGCTCAGATCGAGCCCGCACCAGAAGGCCAGGGCCTTAATCATTGAGACGGCCACGCTGCCCGATGAGCCCAGGCCAGTGCCCGGCGGTATCTGGGATGCCAGGAAAACTGTCACCCCATCTCGCACGTTGAAATGGTATACGACTGCCTTGGGCAGAGAGAGGTCTCCATCCCAGATGAGATCTTCGCAAGTGGGCTTGCGGACCAGGGTACGGTAGTCTGCAGAGATGATCTGCATAGGGGCGTTTGCGGTTGGTGAGAGAATTGTGTAGACGTAGTGGTTTATAGCCGCGCTCACGACCAAGCCGCCGTAACGCTCGTAGTACGGCGGTAAATCGGTTCCGCCGCCCCCGAAACTAATCCGAACTGGTGCCCTGGATACGGTGATCATAATACATCCTCCCAATTTCAGACACAGCCTCAGTAAGCACCCACGCCTTTGAGTACCACGGCGATGGTTTGGAATAGGATCTTGAGGTCAAGCCAGATAGTATAGTTGCGGATGTAATACATATCCAGTCGAACTCGATCCTCGTAAGACAGGTCGCTGCGTCCGCTTACTTGCCACAGGCCACTCAGGCCTGGCCTGACGGTGAGCAGATTGTGCCGCCATTTGCCGAATTTCTTCAGTTCTGGCTGGGTGATCATCCTCGGCCCCACCAGACTCATCTGTCCCAGCACTATATTGAAGAATTGTGGTAATTCATCCAGGCTCGTCTTGCGCAAGAACCTGCCCAAACGAGTCACGCGCGGATCGTTTTTTAGTTTGCCTTCCCGTTCTAGTTCCTCAGCCAGTTCTGGGTGTTGTTTCAAATACTCGTCGGCGTTCGTGATCATGGTGCGGAACTTGAAGGCGTCGAATGCTCGGCCTCCCACACCCAGAACCCGCCTGCGATGCAGGATAGTGCCCGGTGAACCCAGCTTGACCCACGCAGCGATGGTGAGGAGGAGAGGAGACAAAAAGATCAGGGCAGATATGGCTACGCCGTAGTCGAGCGCGGTCTTTAAGAATGCGTCCATCCCTGTGATGCGCAACTTGTCGAGGCTCACCAGGGGTACAAAGCCCACTTTCTGTACCTGAATGCCGGTGGTAAAGAGCTCGTACAGTCCGGGCGACAGCCGCACCCGTATACCGCTCTTCGCTCCCCAGGTACGGTAAATGTCCAGCAGCGCCTCGCGGCCTACAGCCGTGGGTACTACGACCAATTCATCTACTTGCAGTCGCCGAATGAGCGATTCCAAAGAGTCGCGTCGCCCCAGAACAGGAAGACCATCTATCTCGCTCCCTGGGCTGAGATCATCGTCCACGAAGCCGAGCAAGCGGACACCGGCGGTGCGCGAGGCTTGCATCTGCCTGGCAATGGCCATGCCCTCCTCGTTCGCTCCGACGATGAGTGCGCGGTCGAGGAAAAAGCCCTTTCGCTGCATGTGGTATACGAAACGGCGGTACAGGAAGCGGGCAGAGCCTACAATGGCGATGGAGAACACCCACGCCATGACGAGCCAGCCTCGTGAGATATCTTGCTCGTCTCCGCGAGTCAGGAAACTGTACAGGATTATCGCCATCAGGCTCACGGTGCAGGCGTTTACGACGTGGGCGTATTCCTTGACGCCTCCGAAGAGGATGTTGGCATCGTAGAGGCGGTAGATGGAAAAGATGATGAGCCAGATGGGGGTCAGGCCCAGAACCAGCCGCCAGTAGAAGCTGGCTGAGAACTCGGCGTGGTAAGGCAACCATTGGAAACGCGCGTGGTAGGCCAGCGCGAAACTCAATGCGATGCACAAAGTATCCAGCACAGGTAGAACAGCGACTGCCCACCGCTTTTGCAGCCTTGTTGTCGCGGGCAGTGGTCTGCGCCTCGGCTTCCAGCCTGTCCTGGTCTGGCTAAGCAAATCCATATAGTCTTTTCACTTTCAACAAAGTGGACATCCTTGAGTACTCCCACAATTGATTGTACTCAGCGACGGTTATTATCTGGTAATCAAAATGTTTGAAATTAACTAAAACGGAGCTGGCTGGTCAGATATTTACTCCAAAAGTTGTACCAGTAGGTACTGTGCAAGTTGACCTCCTCCAAGAAGTACGAGATCATAGAACGCACATAGAGGAGGGCAAAAGTGGGTAAACGGTACACACCCAAGTTCCAAGTGGTCACAGAGTTGATGGGAGGCAAGAAGAGCGCAGCGCAGATAGGCAGGGTCTACAGAGTTCATCCAAATACCATCAACACGTGGAAGCGAACATTTACGGAGAAGGGGCCCGCGGTCTTTTCGCAAGACAGCGTGGTGGCGCAGTACGAGCGGAGAATAGCAGACCTGGAGCGATTGAGAGGCAAAAAGGAGGTAGAGATCGCACTTTTAAGAACTTTT
>JAUXFI010000096.1 GCA_030620125.1 Anaerolineae bacterium | reverse complement strand
TGAACTCGAGGAGAGCGAGCGGCGCTTCTGGTTCATCCAGCGCAGCGAGACCGAACGGACCGACGAAACTGTCCGGTTGCGTCTAATCATCAACGAGGCACTGTTCATCCAGGTGTTCCTGAGTGAAACGACGGGGCGGTTCAGCCTGGCCTTGATTCAGGGCCGAGAACGGCTCTACGGTCGTGATAGGGAAGGTGGTATGTGGCACCTGCACCCATTTGGCGCACCAGAGACACATCGTCCGACTCCAGAAGGAGTTTCGCCACGGCCCCTCTTGCAGTTCCTCACCGAGGTCGAAGAGTGGCTATTTGAGAACGAGTTGATTTGAGGGAAATATGGACAAGAAGAACATCAATTTCCTATTCGTCGGCGTCGGCGGGCAGGGCATCCTGACCGCTTCCGACATTGCCGCTCAAGTGGGCCTGGAAGCTGGGCGCGACGCCAAAAAATCCGAGGTGCACGGCTTCTCCCAGCGCGGCGGCGTGGTCGAAAGCCACGTCCGCTGGGGCGACGTCGTCGCGGCACCCATAGCCGAGAAGGGCACGGTAGATTACCTGATCGCCACCGAGATGCTGGAGGCGGCCCGCTGGATCGAGTGGCTCCGCCCCGGGGGAGTGGTGCTCGTCAACCAGCAGCGCATCTCGCCGATGTCGGTCACGGTCGGGGATGCGGTCTACCCCGCCGACGAGGACATACTGGCCTCCGTGCACACCCGCACCGGCGACGTGACGCTGGTCGAGGGGCTTGCCACGGCTGAACGACTGGGCAACCCCCGCCTGGCCAACACCGTCCTCCTGGGCACGCTTTCCACGCGGCTGGACGTACCGCCGGAGACGTGGCTGGCGGTCATAAAGCGGCGCGTCCCGCCCAAGTACGTCGAACTGAACCTCGAGGCATTCTGGGAGGGGCGGCGCACGGTGGATGACGATTGAGGATCTCGGTCATGAGACCTTGACCCATCAGGGGGGAGGTCTTAGAGCAGCCTACAGAGGGCTGCTCCGACGAGGAGTGAACGTCTGCGCCAATCCCATCCCCGCCACCGTCCCAAATGCAGCCGCATACAGCAGCAAGAAGGGAATCGCCCCATAGTTACCAGTGGCATAGGCCACGAACGCCGTGGTCAGCGCGTAGAGCGCCAATACCACTTCCCCAACAGTGCTGGCGTCGGCCTGGAGCCGGTAACGGCTGTCGGTCCAGCGATCGGTCTGCCCCTCAAGCCGGAATTTGGGCGTGCGGGCGAACGTGCCGCCCCAGCGCGTCAGGCCGCGCCACACTGCTTGTGTATTGGACCACGCGATGCCGATCCCGATCAGTGCCAGCAGCGGGAAAGCCCATAACCGCCGCCCCCAGTCTGGGTACAACTGCTGCTGGGAGATGGCGTAGACCAGCGGCGGCCCCAGGCACATCAGCCCCAGCCCACTGAGAGGGAGTGGCACGGGATCGGGCACGAGCAGCAGGGGGAGCGAGACCAGCAGAAGCACGACCAGCAGCGCGTGGACCAGGTAACTGCTCAGGTGCACCAGCGCCATCACCTTCTGACCCCACCCCAACCGGCGGCTGCGCAGGATTGGCCCGGCCAGTTTGCGCAAGGCCTGCACCGACCCCTGCGCCCAGCGGGATTGCTGTCGCTTAAAGGCCGCGATCTGGGGAGGCACCTCGGCTGGCGCATCCACAGTCGGCAGGTAGAGACATTGCCATCCGGCCAACTGGGCGCGATAACTCAAGTCCAGGTCCTCGCACAGGGTATCGGCACACCATCCGCCGGACTCCACGATGCACTGCCTCCGCCACACCCCGGCCGCGCCGTTAAAGCTCATCAGCAAACCAGAGCGATACCGCCCAGCCTGCTCAACGACAAAGTGCCCATCAAGCGCCAGCACCTGGGCGCGGGTCAAGGGGGAGTAGGCAGCGTTGAGGTACGCCCAGCGTGTCTGCACTAGCCCTAATCGTGGGCGCGTCAGAAAGTGGGGGACCGTCTGGAGCAAAAAATCGGAGTGGGGGCAAAAGTCAGCGTCAAAGATGGCGACGTACTCGCCACGGGCCTGAGATAATCCCCAGGCCAGCGCCCCGGCCTTGAAGCCGCTACGGTCAGGCCGCCGCAGAACTGTAATGTCTACTCCTCGCTCGCGGTGCAGCGCTGCCCTCGCCTGGGCCAGCCGTGTCGTTTCGTCGGTCGAATCGTCCAGGATCTGGATTTGCAGACGACTGCGGGGATAGTCGAGCGCGGCCACACTGTCTATCACCCGCTCGACCACGTGGAGTTCGTTGTACACCGGCACTTGCACGATGACAGTGGGCAGAGCGGAGCGCCCCCCCTCTAATCCCCCCCGTAGGAGGGAGGAGGAGGAGCGATGCTCCCTCCCCCCGTGGGGGAGGGTTGGGGTGGGGATAACTTCCCGCCGGTGGCGCAGGTAGAGAAACGCCAGGATAAAAGAGTTCAGCCCGTAAACCGCCAGCCAGAGAGCGACCAGGGCGCGGATGAGTGCCAAAAGTGTCACTTTGGCCCCAGTAACTCGTATACCTCAACCGGTTCGCTAAAGCCCTCCACCTCTTTGGGTGGGAGCAGCCGGGCCTTGATGTGTCCTCGTGCCCGCTGGTAGGCCGCCTGTGTAAGCAAAATCTGCCCCGGCGCTGCGACCTCTTGCAGGCGGCGCGCCAGGTTCACGCAGGTACCGATAGCAGTATAGTCCAGCCGCTGCGGAGTACCGACGTTGCCCACCACAGCGTCGCCGACGCTTATGCCCACCCCGCAAGCAAGCCGGTAGGACGGGGGTACACGCTCGTGGAGCAGGGCGATTTCCTCCCACATCCTCAACGCCGCCCTCACCGCGCGCAGAACGTGGTCTGCCTGGGGAAGTGGCGCGTTGAAAAAAGCGACCACGGCGTCTCCCATGAACTTGTCGAGCGTCCCCTCCTCAGCCAGTACCGCCTCCGCGCCGATGGCCAGGTACTGGTTGAGCACCTCCACCAGCGTCTCGGGGGCGTGCTGCTGGCTAAAGTCGGTGAAGCCACGGATGTCCGCAAACAGGCTGGTGATCTCCTGTCGCTGCCCACCCAGTTTCAGTTCATTGGGATCATCAGGGAGACGTTCGATGACGACAGGCGAGAGGTAGCGTTGGAATAACTGGTAGCGCGACTCCAGCCGGCGCTGTTCTGTGAGATCGTCTATCACGATGGCAATGCCCTGTGACTCGCCGCTGGCGTCTTTGAGGGGAGACAGGCTGGTGCGCAGCTTGACTGGGCCGTGGTCGGGGAGCGACATCTCTACCTCGAACTCTACGACTGGCTCTCCATAGGCCTTGACCCCTTCGACTAGTGTGCGCAGTTTGTTCTCCAGCACCGGAAGGGCGTCGGCGAAGCGCGAGCCGACGATGACTGTTGCGGGCACTCGCAGGATGCGCTCAGCAGCCCGGTTGAAGAGTGTGATGCAATCCTGAACGCCGATGGTGATGAGACCACTGGTTATGGAGGCGAAGACGTTGTCCATCAACGCTTTGTCATTGGAGATCTTTTCGAACAGGCGGGCATTCTCGATGGCCACGGCCGCCTGACCGGCAAAGGCAGCGAGCAGGTCGCGGTCCCGGTCGGAAAAGAGGCCGGTGAGGATACGGTTGTCGGCGTAGATCACGCCTGTGACCCGCCCGCGCGCTCGCAGCGGCACGCACAGAATGGAGCGCAGGTTGTAGCCGATGACGCTCTCCTGCGCCTGGAAGCGTGGGTCCATCTGGGCATTGGTTGTGACGATGGGTTCGCCGCTGGTAGCCACCTGTTTGACGATGCTGCGGCTGATCTCGAAAGAGGACTCGGCGATGGTCTCGCGGCCCATGTTGCGAGCGACCTGGAACTCTAGTTCGCCCGTGTCCGGGTCCACGAGCATCAGGAAGGCACGTTCGGCGCCCGTCAGACGAATGATCTGATCCATCACCACGTTCAGAACCTCGGTCGGGTCCAACGAGGAACCGATCGCCTGGCTGACGCCGTACAGGGCCTCCAGCTCGCCCCGCTCAAGTGGCCCTGTCTCCGAATCTAGATCGAAGCGGATCAGCATTTCCCGTAGAGCCGGAAGTCGCCCGTAGAATTCCGCCCCCACCGGGGTGCCGGTGACGTGATGTTGAGCGAGGATGAGGGTAATCTGAGTCAGTTCATCACGCAGGGCCGTGAGGTCATCATGGCTCAAGGTTTTGGTATTGGAAGAGCTATCAGTCATCGCAGTTCTCATCAATGGAGTGAGGCCATTATACCGCACCTTTCTCACTCAGGCAAAGGTTGCCACGGTCGCGATGACCCGTAGAGGCGGGCCAGAGGCAGACTCTCATCGTTCATCTGCTCCGCCCTAGCAGCAACCTCGGTAATTCCCGTATTTCCTCGCTGCCCAACAGGAGCGCCGCCAGCACGTAGGTCACGGCCCCCACCGCCAGCCCGCCCGCGCTGGTCACGAACAGCCCTGCGCCGGGCAGCAGAGCGACTAAAGTCGCCACTACGATCCCCATCAACGCCGACGCCGCCCCCGCCCGTGCCAGCGATGTGCCCAATGTCCGCTCCTCGACCCCGCCCAGGCGCTGTTGTGCCACCAATAGCAGGAAAACCACCTGCAATCCCGCTCCCAGCGAGTTGGACAGGGCGATGGAACCTTGAGCCAGCACCGGCAACAACAGCCACCCCAGTCCCGCGTTCACCGCCAGCCCGGCCAGCGCCGCCCAGAACGGCGTCCACATGTCCCGCTGGGCGTAGAACAGCCGGCTGACCACCTCCAGTGCGCTGTGTGCCACCAGTCCCAGGGCGAGGAAGCACAGCGCCCAATAGACGCGGTCGGTGGCGACGGCATCGAACTGGCCGCGCTGGAAGATCAGCGCAATCAGCGGACGGCCCAGCACGAGCAAGCCTACTGCTGCCGGGATGGTGAGCGCCAGTACCAGCCGCAGTGCCCAGGAGGCCGTGCGGCGCAGCCCCTCCCTGTCGCCAGCGTTGGCCTGTTCCGCCAGCGTCGGGAAGACGGTCAGTCCCAGTGCCGTGCCGATGATCGTCTCCGGGAACTGCATCAACCGCCAGGCGTACTCGTAGGCCGAGATCGCCCCTCCGTACAACTGCGAGCCTAGAAAGGTGGGCAGCACAAAGTTCAGGTAGGTGGCGCCCAGCCCCAGCGCCCGCGGTCCCAGCAGCGCCAGCACCGCTCGCAGATCGGGGTGGCGGAGGGTGGGCCACCAGCGGGCGCGGAGGTGGATCAGCCCGGGCATCTGGATCAAAAAGTGGCCCACAGCGCCTATCAGCCCGCCCCAGGCCAATCCAAAGATGCCCCATTGAGGGGCCAGGAGCAGCGCCCCCGCGATGCGGCCCAGCGTGTAACAAAGCGGGGCGGCGGCGGGGAGCAGGAAATGCTGGTGGGCTTGCAGCACGCTCATCACGATGCCACTGGCGCTGGATATGAGGGTCTGGAGCAACACCAGCCGCATCAGTTCCGCCGCCAGTGCCATCTGCCCGGCGTCAAAGCCCGGAGCGATGGCGTGGATGACCTGGGGGGCGAAAACGGCTGCTACCACGCTCACGCCCGCCACGATCAGGAGCGCCCAGTTGATCACCGCCGAGACCAAGCGCCAGACCCCCTCATGGTCGCCACGGGTGATGCGGGCAGAGAGGATGGGAATGAGGGCGGTCGCCATCGCGCTGCCCGCGACGACGGTGAAGAGGCCGTCGGGAAGTTCGAAGGCGGCGTAGTAGGCGTCGAGTTCGGCGGAGGCACCAAAGGTGTAGCTGATGACGACGTCGCGCACGACTCCCAGCAGTTTGTCGGCGGCAAAGAGGAGTGCAACCAGCGCGGCGGAGCGGACGACGTGGGAGCTGGATACTGGGGGCTGGTTGCTGGATATTGGATATTGGATATTGGATGGCGGCATGTCAATCATCATTGTAGCGCAAAATGGCATCTTGCGCCATTGTCCAAGTGTCGCCTCTCTGTCCTGGATTTGTCAAGTCGGGAGTGGTCGTTTGCCGGTTGACCAGACTCCAGGTATAATCCCCCTGCTCGTCCGCGTCTTGAGCCGACTGACCACATCCGGGAGGCTAAACAATGTCCGAAGCAAACGCTACTTCCTCAAAGCGACAAGGATTACTCCGCCTGCTGTGGGGCATGATCGTGCGGCCCCGCGCCACACTGGAATACCTGCGCGAGCGCGGGGGACGTGCCTGGTGGCTGCCGGCTCTCCTGGCCGTGATCCTGGCGATCCTGCCCATCCTGGTCGCCGCCCCCATCACCGCCCAGCAGTCCCGCGAGGCCGTCGCTGCTGTACAAGAGCAGTTCGGCAGGGAGATATCCGCCGAGGAGCAAGCGCAGATGGAGCAGGCAATGTCCATCGCTGCCTCACCGCTCATCACCACCGTCTTCCCTGCCGTTGGCGGCGTGGTGATGCTGGCAGTGGGCTGGCTAGTGTGGGCCGGTGCACTCTACCTGGCGGGGATGGCACTGGGCGGTCGCAGCACCTTCGGCCAGATGTTTTGCATGGTGGTGTGGGCATGGCTGCCCTACGCGCTGCGTGGCGTGTTCCAGACAGTCTACATCATGGCGAGTGGCCAGATCATCGCCAACCCGGGCCTCTCTGGCCTGGTGCAGGAGACCCGCCCGATTGGCGAGATCATCGCCGCCCCGCCCAGACTGGGCCAGATGGTCCTGGTGGCATTCCTATCCCGCATTGACCTCTTCCTGATCTGGAACCTGATCTTGCTGGTGGTCGGCGTGACGGTGGCCACCCGGTTGCCCCGGCGCAAGGCGGCGCTGGTCACACTGGGCGTGTGGCTCCTGCTGACAACGCTGAGCCTGCTCCCCACGCTCGTCGGGGGCCTCTTCGCCCAGCAGATGGGCATGGGTGTCGGCCCGTAGCGCGGGTTGATCACACGTCTCATAAAAGCAATGACTGGAACAGAACCCCTCATCCGCACCCAGGACCTCCACCGGGGCTTTCAGATGGGCAACGAGACTGTCCACGCGCTGGACGGGGTGAGCCTGTCGGTGAAAGCGGGAGAGTTCCTGGGCGTGACGGGGCCATCTGGGTCGGGCAAGTCCACCCTGCTGTACCTGCTGGGCGGGCTCGACCGTCCCACTGCTGGTCACATAATGGTGCGCGACCAGGACCTCACCACGCTGGACGAGAACGGGCTGGCTGCGTACCGCCGCCGGGAGGTGGGTTTCGTATTCCAGACCTTTAACCTCATCCCCACGATGGCGGCGCTGGAGAACGTAGAGTTTCCCATGTTCTTCGCTCGCATCCCCCGGACCCAGCGCCGGGAGCGGGCGTGCCACCTGCTGGAACTGGTAGGGCTGGCCGACCGGATGGGGCACAAGCCTACGGAACTCTCCGGCGGGCAGCAGCAAAGGGTTGCTATCGCCCGCGCCCTGGTGAACGATCCGATCATCATCCTGGCGGACGAGCCGACGGGCAACCTGGACAGCCGCACGGGGGCAGAAGTGATGGCAGTGCTAGCGCGACTCAACCAGGAACAGGGGCGCACCATCGTCGTCGTGTCTCATGATCCAGCGGTGACGAGCCACACCGGCCGATGTATCCACCTGTTGGACGGGCGGATTGCCGATGCGCCCGCGCCGGCGTGAGC
>JAUXFI010000180.1 GCA_030620125.1 Anaerolineae bacterium | reverse complement strand
TGCGGGTCGGCCTTGCGCCAGACAAAGCGGCGCAAGTGCGCACCATAAGTCTCCAGCCAGGGTTTTAATCCCGCCACCTGCCGTTGACCGCCGGGACCCTGATACGCTACGGCCAACCCGTGCGGCCCCTCCTGCCACGTCCAGGGCTGCTCCCGACGCCGGGCGGCCTTTCGTTGTGCCGGACCTATCTCAATCTCGCCCCGGCGCGGCGAGCGTAACGTCGCTCTTATTATAAGCCCATCTTGCTTACCGCGCAAGTAGTCGAGCAGCCACAGAAGCGGAATCTCGCGGTTCTCCAGCAACAGCGTGATCTCCAACCGCCGGAAGGGCGGGGCCGCGTGGACGACGTTGATGCGAGCGCCGGAGGCAGACGAGCCGATCCAGCCCGTCTCCCTCTCGCCGCCCAGCACGTCCAGCCCCGTCTCCAGCCAACGAAAAAGGCGCTGTCCACGGCGGCGGTTATACAAGTACCCCCCACCGTACCACAGCGCCAGTAACACACACAGCCCAATGACTACAATAACTCTTGGATCCATTGCTGAATTCTACCTCCCTACATCAAAACACCCTATGAGCCTGAAGGATACGCCTCTCCAGGGTTGTTCAGTTCTAGATAAACGTCTCGTTTTTGGACAGGATTAACAAGATTTCCAGGATTTTTTCTTGCTTTTATCCTGTTCATCCTGTAAATCCTGTCCATTTATCTGCTCTGTGCGGAGAACTGAACAGCCCTGCCTCTCAACTACAAACTAAGGTACCAACTGTGGCCGCGCTGTTGCGAACCGATTGATCCAGTTGTGCCGCTGCTCCTCCCCCGGCGGGCTGACCCAGCCATCCACAATCTCGAAACCCGCTGCACGGATCAACCGGTCAATCTCTTCCAGCCGGTAGTAGGCGAAAAAACGCTCGTGGCCCTCCTGGTCAGCAACCCACTCCTCCCCTGCTCCTTCTTTCACGCCGATGTAGAGCGGACCACCAGGACGGAGCACGCGGCGAAACTCGGCCAGCGCCTGGGGGGCCTGGGCTCGTGGCAGGTGCAGCAGCGAGGCGCAGACAAAGCAGCCGCTGGCACACCCGTCGGCGATGGGGAGATGGCGCATGTCGGCGCACACCAACCGGGGTGTCCCCGCCGACTGTGCCAGGTTGAGCAAGCCCCGGGAAAGATCGAGGCCCACGACACACAAACCCCGCGCCTCCAGCGCCCTCGTGTACTGCCCCGGCCCGCACCCCACATCGAGCGCCAACCCACCCGCCGGCGCCATCCGCCTGAACTGCGCCAACTCTTGCGCCAGCGGGTACGTCGCCCGCGCCGCATAGCGGTCAGCGATGCAGTCGTAGGTGGCGGCTGTCTTTCTTACCAATTTACCACTCTACCAGTTCACCAATTTACCAGCTACGGCAACTGCTCCAGGATCTCCTGCACGCTGGACCGCTCGCCGGGGCTCTGACCGACGTGGCTCCACACGATGCGCCCGTCCGTGTCAATGATGAACACAGACGGCGCCGCGAGACCATCGCCCAGCACGTTGTACACGCCGTAGGCTTCGGACACTTTATGCGCAGCGTCGGCTAGCAAGGGATAGGTTGCTCCTGTGACCTGCCGCACCCCATCTACCGACGCAGCGGGGGCAACCGCCAGCGCTATCACCTCCACTCCACCTTCTTGGAATGTCTCATAATCCCTTTGCAACTCCACGAGTTGCGGCCGGTCGGACCCTCAGCCACATCTCTGGAAAAAAACCAGTACCACCGGTCCCTGGGCCAATTGTTCTGCTAGAGTGAGCGTGCCGCCGCCGGCCCGTTCGAGGGTGAAATCTGGGGCGACTTTAGGAAGCACAAGGACCAGAGTAGGAGCGGGTGTCTCGGTCGCGGGCACAGGAGTAGGCGAGAAGATCGTCGGCTCGGTCGTGGGGGTGGGGATAGGCGATGTGAACGGCGTCGCAAGCGGCGATTGAGGGCTGGGGACAACGAGCACAGCCATATTCTGGGAAATGACAATTTCGGCGCTGGCCCGCTGCTCCTCCAACCAGGAGGTGGTATCGAATCCCTGACGCTGCAAGGTTTCCAGGCTGGCCTGCACCATCAGCAACCGCCCGACCGCCCGCTCGAACACTGCGCGGGTGAGGCCGACCCTCTCCAACGCCGTTACCACGGCGGCGGCGTCGTCCACTCCCCAGGCCTGCTCCAACGAGGCAATCCGCGCCTCAATCTGCTCCGCCGTCGACTCCTGTTCCAGCGGGGCAGATTGCAGCACCAACTCTTCGTTGATCAACCGCTGCAGCGTCTCGTCTGGAGTAGAGGCCGTTTGCCCCGCCAATCCGCCCATCACCTGGTCGAGCAGGACTGCCTCCATCCAGAAGGAGTGTCTGATGGGATGACCGTTGACGCTGGCCACGACCACGCTGTCGGAGGAGATGGGGGTTACCGGAAAGACCGTCGCGGCAGGTGTGGCAGGCGGGCCCGGCTCGCGCCCCAGGAACACCAGCAACAACCCCAGCCCGGCGACCACAACGATACTGATACCCAGAACGACCCAGAGGCGAAACAAAGTTTCCTGGCTCATACGTGGGTGAAGCCTATCACGTCTCTGCCAACTTGTCAACTATAGCAGCAGTTAGAGATCGCAGTGTGCACCGGTAACTGGTCAACCTGTTCAAGTCCTGTGGCTGTCGCAGTTGCGTTTTGTCCACGATGGGGTTAGAATGGGAATGTAGCGCGAGGAGGGAGCCCACTGCAGGGAGGACAATGCAACCAGACACGAGAATGAACTCGACATGATACGCAGCAAGTTGGTAGCCCCTATTCTAGTACTGGCGGCCTTTGGCACGATAGTGGGCACATTGCTGTTCTCTGGCAATCCTGCCTCCATCTTTACGCTGCCCACGCTGGTGCCTACCACCGCGCCCCTCACGCCGATTCCCGTCACGCCCACCCTGTCGCCCTTGCCGGAACCCCCTACCCTCACGGATATACCGACACCCGAACCAACCGACACCCTGACTCCCAGCCCGACTGCCACCCCCACCGAAACACCCACCCCCACGCTCGTACCGACCCGCTTCTCTCTCAACGACCCGGTGTTGATCGGCGTGACACCCACCCTTTCCGACACGACGGCGGTCCCGACGCCCGTGGACAGGGCAGTTATGCCCCAGGACGCCATCAACATCGTCGTCCTGGGCAGCGACCGTCGCCCGGACTGGGACGACTGGCATACCGACGTCATCCAGATCGTCTCCATCCAACCTTCGGTACCCGCCGTGACTGTGCTCTCGATCCCCCGCGACCTCTACGTCTACATCCCCGGCTTCTGGATGAGCCGCATCAACTTTGCCGACATGTACGGGGAATTGTACGGCTACCAGGGCGGGGGCCCGGCCTTGCTCCAGCAAACACTGCTCTACAACCTGGGTATCCCAGCAGACCACTACGTCCGCACCGACTTTGACGGTCTGATCGGTATCGTGGACGCGATGGGCGGCATAGACATGCCGGTACACTGCAAATTGTACGACCACTGGCCTTATCCCGACGAGAACGGTGAATACCCCATCAAAGTGCTGGTACCAGGAGTACACCACATGGACGGGGAGACGGCGCTCTGGTACGCCCGCTCGCGCGTGACCTCCAGCGTCTTCGTCCGTGAGGGACGTCAACAGCAGGTGCTGAAAGCGCTCTGGCGCAAAGCGCGCAGTCTCGACCTTTTGCCCCGTATCCCGGAACTTTGGGGACAGCTCCGCAGCATGGTCGTCACCGATATGGAACTGACGGATGTGCTGGCGCTGGCCGAGGTGGCCTTCCGGCTCGACGAGCAGAACGTGCGCTCCCGCAATATTGGCTACCAACACGTCATCCCCTGGACGACGCCCAAGGGCGGCTCGGTCTTCCTGCCCAACTGGGAGGAGCTCGGCCCAGTGGTGAGCGAGGCGATGGGACCAGTGCCAGAGGGGCGGATGTGGCGGACGCTTCAGCCGGTGGAGGTATGGAACGGAACACCCAACGCGGACTGGGATCAACTAGCTGCCGACCGGCTCTTTCGCCAGGGCTTCGTCGCGGCCATCGGCGAGGCCGACCGGCGGGATTATCCCCAGACGCAATTGATTGACTTTACGTCCACGGCCAAGGGCAGTGCCATATCCTATCTACAACGGATGTTCCAGGTCTCGCCCGAGAACGTCATCTCTGCGCCTGATCCCAACATGCCGGTGCAGTACCGTCTCATCATCGGCGCCGATTACGAGACCTGCCGCAGCCCCTGAAGAAACCACCGCGTACTTGTTCCACTCCTCCGCCAGGAGTAACTACCCAGGCGGGAGCACCCTTGCGAAGGTTTGGTGAGAACTTGCGGGCCAAAAGCGTCTTTGCCTACCAAAAGTTGCCCCGGCGACAAGGCC
>JAUXFI010000088.1 GCA_030620125.1 Anaerolineae bacterium | reverse complement strand
GCGAAGCGGGCCACCACCATCCCTGTGCTGGTCAAGGTCAGCGCCAATTGGCCCGACCTGCCGGACGTGGTGGGGCAAGCCTTGCAAGCCGGGGCCGACGGTCTCACGGCCATTGATTCCATCGGCCCGACGTTGCGGGTTGACGTGGAGACAGGGCAGCCGCTGCTGGGCTCCTTTGCCTGGCTCTCCGGTCAGGCCATTCTCCCTATCGCTCTGCGCGCTGTGGCCGAAATCTGTCTGCGCCAGGACGTGCCGGTGGTGGGCACCGGCGGGGTAGGACGGGCGGAGGACGTGGTGGAGATGGTGATGGCCGGCGCGACGGTGGTGGGAGTACACACCGCGCCGCTCTTGCACGGGCTGGGTTGGTTTGGCAAGACGCTGGTGCGGCTAGAGCGCTGGCTAGATGAACATGGTCACGACCGCCTGGCCGACCTGCGCGGCCTGGCTCTACCGCACTTGCGGGAGCCCGCCTCTCGCGTCCCGCTGTCCTTCGCCTTTGACGTGGAGACATGCACACAGTGCGGGCGCTGCGTCACCGTCTGCGCTTACACTGCCCGACGACTGACGCCCGAGGGGGAGATGTTGCTGGACGAGGGCCTATGTCGCTCGTGCGGCCTGTGCGCCTCGGTCTGCCCGACGGGCGCGCTGCGCGGCCAGCGAGACTAGGAACCTACCCGAAAGACCGCTGAGGTAGATACCATTGGGTTTCAGGAGTACACGCCCCGGTATTCCTCCGGCAACAGCTCGGCGATGTGATGCATAATGAGGTCGGTGTACTTGTGCAACTTTTGGCCCCGCACCCGGCCGCTTTCGGGCAGGCGGAAGGGCTCGCCGACGACGATACGGAGGTGTGTGCGGCGCAGCCGGGGTAGGTTTTTTTTGATCTGCTCGGTGCCGGTCAGTCCCACCGGCACGATTGGCACGTCGGCGCGGGTAGCCAGGTAAGCTGCGCCAGTCTTTCCCTTCTGTAGCGCGTAGGTGCCACGGGCGCGGGTGCCTTCCGGGGCTATCCCCAGCGCTTCCCCACGCTTCAACGTATCCAACGCTTCCTGCAGCGCCTTGCGGTCCACCTCGCCCCGCCGCACCCAGATGGAACCCACCACCGTCAGCACTGCGGCGTAGAACAGGTTGCGCTTGTGCTTGGCCGCGGCAAAGGCGCGGATCGTGTGCGGGCATACGGTCAGCAACAGTGGGGCGTCGAAAACGGACAGGTGGTTAGTCACCAGGATATAGGGTGGCTCAACGGGGATGTTCTCCAGTCCGACGTACTCCCGACGGGAGATTAGGCCAAGCAGGACGTTGACGATGACGCGCAGTACGCGACGCAACACGACTATCCTCCCAGTGGTGAATTACTCAGTCGGGATGCGGCCCACCGTGATTACGTTGAAGGGCGTATCGCTAGTGGGGGCATCACCGTGGATGGTGAATAGCAGGGTGAACGGCGCTGTCGCGCCAGGCGCAAGTGCGCCCTCAAACTCCGCTTTCCCCTGTCGAAAGGCTGTGACCAATCCTTGAGCGTCGTAGGTCGTCACGATGACGATCACGCTGCCAGCGGCTTGCTCCTCGCCCGCGTTCTGCACCACCCCGCTCACCAGGAGTTGCGAACCGGAGGGCTGCCCCTCCATTTCGGTCACGGTGATCGGCACGTAGGCGTTAGTCAGCGCTCCGGCTGTCTCGCCGCGGACAACCGTCACCTGTGGGCTGGCCAAGTCCAGCGGGGGGGTCGTGAACAGGATGCCGAAGGGCGAGCGCTCGCCAGGAGAGATGATGTCAGCGGCTGCGAACGTATCCGCCTCGGCCTGCAGTTCGCCGGCCGCGTCGAAGAGCATCACGCGGACCTGCACGTTCGTGAGGGTGGTGTCGGTGGTATTGACGATCTCCCCCAGGCACCACAGGCTGCCGACAGGCGTCTCGTAGAAGGCGACGCCTTGCACCTCGAAGGGCAGCGGCGTGGAAGTGGGCAGCAGCAGGCCGGGTATGGTTCCGGTCGCTTCCTCACCGGTGGGGATGATCAGCCTCTGCCCCACCTGCAGGAATTGGGGATTCTCAATGCCATTGGTGGTCTGGAGTGCCTGCACGCTCACCATGTAGTCGAAGGCGATGCTCAACAGTGTCTCCCCTTGCTTGATGACGTGGACAAGTGGCTCGGGTGTGGCGGTTGACGTCGCCGTGGCGGCTGGTGGGATAAGGGGCGCCGTTGCCGTTGGGCGAGGTGTGGGGGTGAGCGCAGTCGCCGACGTGCCCGCAATCGACACGCCCACAGTTGGCTGCGGGGTGATCACTTCACCACAGGCCGTCAGCGCCACCAGCGCCGCTGCCAGGAAGAAGGCAAGGGTTGTTTTCATCATCTGTTTCACTCCAACATGTTTTCACGCACGTTGATTTTGATTATACCACATCCACCGCCACACGCTAGCCTTACGGGTGCAAGGAAAAAGAAAAGACCAAGAGGTCAAGGGACCCGCGTGTCCCTATTTTCTCTCTTGGTCACAATACTTGCAAAAACAGAGCGGGCGACGGGGCTCGAACCCGTGACCTTCTCCTTGGCAAGGAGATGTTCTACCAGCTGAACTACACCCGCTGAAAGCAGCAACATTATACCATAGGTTCTAGGGCGCGCAAGTCCAACGAGTTCTCTCATACTGCCTGCTTGCAGTTTATTGCCAAACAGCCTATAATTGGGGCACACTATTACTACAACGAGACTTTGTCATTCTGAGGAGCGGAGCGACGAAGAATCTCGTTTTACAGAGATGAATTGCCAGCCAGCAACGAGATTCTTCGCTCCCTTTGGTCGTTCAGAATGACACAGGATTGTGAAGTCTCGTTGTAGTACTATATAGGAGAGTAGATGGTATGCCCAATGAACGGATATCACCCACTGGGATGGAAATGACAGAGCCACTGGCCGACCAAGAAGCGAATTCCATGACGCAGATGCTCGAACAGTACCTTTCCTGCCATCAGATAAAGCATGGGCAGGTCGTTTCGGGAATAGTCATCCGCGGCGGCCCCAACGAGATTCTTGTAGACATTGGTGCAAAGTGCGAAGGCGTTGTGTCCGGGCGCGAGTTAGAGAGAATGTCGCCGGCTGACCGGGAAGCTATTCACACGGGTGACGAAGTACTGGTCTACATCGTCAACCAGGAGGACGACAACGGCAACGTCATTCTCTCACTCTCTCGTGCCCAGTTGGCGCGCGATTGGCGCGAAGCACAGCGCATCTTTGAAGACCAGGAGATCATTGAGGGACAGATCACAAGCTGCAACAAGGGCGGTGTGATCGTACACCTTGGGAAGGTACGTGGCTTCGTGCCTGGCTCTCAGTTGGACATCTCGCGCGCTGCCAGTCAGTCAAGCGCTGGCCCCGACGACGAGGACCGTTGGGCAGCGCTGATTGGTGAGACTCTCAGACTGAAAATCATCGAGGTTGACCAGGAGCGCAACCGGTTGATTCTCTCTGAGCGGGGCGCCACACGCGACCAGCGCAAGGGTCAGCGCAAGAAACTGCTGGATGAATTGACTGAAGGGGATGTGCGTCAGGGTCGAGTCATTAACCTGGCCGACTTTGGCGCTTTCATTGATCTGGGCGGAATAGACGGGCTGGTGCATCTATCCGAACTCTCCTGGAAGCGCGTCTCGCACCCGCGTGAGGTAGTGGATGTGGGGCAGGATATCAAAGTCTATGTGTTGGGAGTGGATCGGGAACGCCAGCGGGTGGCCCTGAGCATCAAGCGGTTGCAGTCCGATCCCTGGCTCTCCATCGAGGAGCGATACCAGGAAGGCCAGTTGATTGAGGGAACCATCACACGACTCGCCAAGTGGGGAGCCTTCGCTAGTATCGTTGGTGACGAGGCCATCGAGGGGCTGATCCATATCTCGGAACTGGACGCGAACCCCGTCGTTCATCCCCGCGACGTTGTTCAGCCCGGGCGGGTCGTCACGCTGCGTGTGATAGGCGTGGATGCGCCGCGCCACCGCCTGGCGTTGAGCCTCAAGCAGGCCGCCCAAGGAGAACTCGTGGATCAGGATTGGAAGACTGTTCTCGCGGACGAGCAACCTGAACCCGAAAGCGCACTCTCGGTTGCCCTTTCTGACGCTATCAAGCCGTTGGAGGACGAAGTACCCCCCGACGCGGGGGCGTGAGGCAGGATGGTATGGCTATGGACAAGTTGACGAGGTTCTTTACCAGGGCAGCCCGCCGGGTGCTCAAATTGGCCCATCAGGAGGCCGAACGGATGCACCACGGGCAAATCGGTACCGAGCATCTCTTGCTGGGTCTCCTGCGTGAAAAAGAAGGCATCGCTACCCTCGTGCTGAACGACCTGGGGTTGCAGTCGGGCGATGTGCAGCACTGGGCTGAACGACTCAGTACCGTGCGGCGGAGTTCCCGCTTGCTCAGTGCAGAGATTGAGCTCACGCCCCGTACCAAGAGGGTGATTGAACTGGCAAGAGACGAGGCCCAACGCCGGAACGACGCGCAGATAGATACACACCATCTCTTGCTCGGAATGGTCCGCCAAGGTGATGGCACTGCGCTGGAGATACTCGACCATCTGGGCGTCACGAGCGAGCAAATTCGCCGCCATACCAACCGCATAGCACAGCGAGAGTTGGTCTTTGCCGGAAAGGAACGGCGCAAACCCGCCAAGACCCCCCTGGTGGACCGGTTGGCGATTGACCTCACTGCCCTGGCCGAACAAAACAAACTGGATCCGGTCGTTGGCCGGGAGCAGGAGATTGAGCGCGTGATCCAGATCCTGGCCCGGCGGACGAAGAACAACCCGGCGCTCATCGGCGATCCTGGCGTGGGCAAAACGGCCATCGTCGAGGGATTGGCACAGCGCATCATCACTGGCGAGACACCTGAGCCACTGCTGGACAAGCGCGTGCTGCAACTCGACGTCGGGTCGTTGGTTGCCGGGACAGTGTACCGGGGCCAGTTTGAGGAACGTCTCAAGAAAGTCATCGCCGAACTCAAGAACAGCGGCAGTATCCTGTTCATAGATGAGGTACACATGCTGGTCGGAGCCGGGTCGGCCGGATCTTCTGTGGACGCGGCCAACATTCTCAAGCCAGCCCTCGCCCGGGGCGAACTGCAGTGCATCGGCGCGACCACGCTGGAGGAGTACCGCAAGTACATCGAATCAGACGCGGCGCTGGAGCGGCGATTTCAGCAGATCATGGTTGGAGAGCCTTCGGTCGAGGAGACGATCGAGATTCTGCGCGGCGTTCGACCTGCCTACGAGAAGCACCACCGGTTGCGCATCAGTGACGAGGCATTGGAGGCCGCGGTCCGGCTTTCGACCCGTTACATCTCCGACCGTTACTTGCCGGACAAGGCCATTGATCTGATGGATGAGAGCGCCTCCCGCGTGCGGATGTACAAGTCTCCCCACGCCAGAAGCCTGCGCGAGATCTTTGTCGAACTAAAAACCGTGCAGCGGGCCAAAGACAAAGCCATTGAGGAGCACCGTTACGAGGACGCCGCTGCGCTGCGAGACCAGGAGATCGAACAGCAGGATCGGCTGGAGGCATTGCGTGCCACTGAGGACGCTGATTCTCTCGACAATGGAGGTGTCGTCGTCAATCCCGACGACATCGCGGAAGTGGTCTCAATGTGGACTGGTATTCCACTGACCCAATTGCGCAGCATTGAGACGGAGCGGTTGCTACACATGGAAGAAGCACTCCACCGGCGCATCGTCGGTCAGGATGAGGCCATATCGGCAATTGCCAAGGCGGTGCGCCGGGCGCGGGCCGGGCTCAAGGACCCGCGCCGTCCCATAGGTTCCCTCATCTTTCTCGGTCCCACCGGGGTGGGCAAGACAGAGCTGTCCAAAGCGCTGGCCGAGTTCATGTTCGGCAGCGAGGATGCACTGCTGCAATTGGACATGTCCGAGTTCATGGAGCGGCACGCAGTAGCCCGGCTGACCGGAGCGCCGCCAGGCTACGTAGGCTACGAAGACGCGGGCCAACTCACCGAGACGATCCGACGCCGCCCCTACTCTATCGTCGTCTTTGATGAAGTAGAGAAGGCGCATCCAGAGACCTTTGGCGTGCTGCTGCAAATTATGGAAGAGGGCGTCCTCTCCGATGCCCGAGGGCGGAAGGTTGACTTTCGCAACACGATCATTATTATGACCTCGAACATCGGGGCGGAGATGATCAGGCGGGAGACGAGCCTGGGCTTTGCCGTAGCCCGTGACGAGGAGGCGGACGCCGGGCGTAGTCACGAGGAAATGCGCAAGAAGCTACTCGACGAACTGAAACGCACTTTCCGTCCCGAGTTCCTCAACCGTGTGGATAACGTCATCGTCTTTCACGCCCTCAGCCGGGACGAGATTGCCCAGATCGTGGATCTGGAACTGGACAAGGTGCGCGCGCGGCTGGTGGAACACGATATAGGGCTGGAAGTGACGGAGGAGGCCAAGTCGCTGCTGGCCGAGGAGGGGTACAGCGAGGAGTACGGCGCGCGGCCTTTGCGGCGGGTCATCCAGAACCGGATCGAAGATGCTCTTTCCGACGCGGTGCTGATGGGCAGCTTCGCCGCCGGAGATACGGCGCTGGTGGACGCCGAGGAAGGTGAGACCACGCTCCGCCGGGTGGAAGAGATAGCGAAAGAACTCGACATCGTGTCAGTTCCGGCCTAACATGCTATACGCTCACGCAAGATTGTCAGATCCTCAGCCGCCGGTCTGTACCGACGGCTTTTCTGTTCCGCTTGCCCCTGCTCGTCCTCTGTGTTACACTATAGACATCACATCATCGGAGCCATAGATGCTTGCAAAAGTCACCAGTTGCGCCCTGGTGGGATTAGAAGGAGTCATCGTCGAGGTGGAGGTAGATACCTCCCGTGGAATGCCGTCGCTGATCATCGTCGGCCTACCCGACGCCGCGGTCAAAGAATCGAGTGAACGGGTGCGGGCCGCGATCAAGAACTCTAGCCTGGTCTTTCCCGGCAAGCGTATCACCGTCAACCTGGCCCCGGCAGACATCCGCAAGGCAGGGCCATCCTACGATCTACCCATCGCCGTGGGCGTGCTCATCGCCTCGGAGCAGGCGTGGCCCCAGGGCGTCGAGGACGGGCTCTTTATCGGCGAACTCTCCCTCGATGGCTCCGTGCGTCACGTCAACGGCGTCCTGCCCATCGCGGCGGTAGCCCACGAGAAAGGTATCAGTCGCGTCTTTATTCCTGCCTCCGATGCACCCGAGGCGGCCCTGATTGATGGGCTGGAGGTCATCCCGGTCGAGCACCTGGGCCAACTGGCGGCTCACCTGCAAGGCCTACGCACGATCTCACCCTACACACCCGACCTGGATCTAGCCTCGCTGCCGCCCCCGCCGTACGCGGCGGACTTTGCAGAGATCAAGGGGCAGGAGCACGTCAAGCGGGCGCTGGAGGTGGCAGCGGCTGGGGGTCACAACGTGCTGATGGCCGGGCCACCCGGCGCAGGCAAGACGCTGCTGGCCCGCTCGACGCCCTCCATCCTGCCCGCGATGACCGTCGAAGAGGCACTGGAGGTGACGAAGGTTTATAGTATCGCCGGGATTCTGCCGCCGGACACGCCCCTCATCCTCCACCGCCCCTTCCGCGCGCCCCATCACACCATCAGCCACGCCGGGCTGGTCGGCGGGGGGCACTGGCCGCGCCCCGGCGAGATCAGTCTGGCCCACCGGGGGGTGCTCTTTCTGGACGAACTGCCCGAGTTCGGCACGCGCACGCTGGAGGGTCTGCGGCAGCCGATTGAGGACCACAAGGTGGTGATCTCACG
>JAUXFI010000137.1 GCA_030620125.1 Anaerolineae bacterium | reverse complement strand
GAGTTGCCTGACTGGGTTGTCTTCCTAAGACCGCTTGGCCTCCGACTTCTGGAACGGGACGGCTACTGGTTCCTGGACGAGGAACAGGTGCAGGAATACGAGCGGCGCAAGGTCACTGCCCTGAACGCTAAAGGAAAGGGCAAAGGAAAGAAAGCCGCGCCCCTGGCCCAAAGCGTGCTCTTCATCTCCGACGAGCGCTCGGCCATCGCCTGGCTGTACCACTTCATGGAGACGCCTAAGAGTTATTCCGAAATCTACACCGCCTTCGTCCAGGCCCTGCAGGTGCCCGAGGATCAGATCCCGGAGATCAAGACGCTTCTGACGGAGAACTTTGTGCAGGTCAACGGCGACTACAAGCGGGCCGAGATGCTGGAGAAACGGGAACTGGAGGCGCGCCGCCAGCAGCGGCTGCTGCGGGAGTTCGAGGACATCCTGGAGCGGGCCAAGCAGGACAAGCGGAAACGCCTGAAGGACGTGCGCAAGGAGGCGGTGCTGGCTGGCTTCGCCCAGTGCTATCGGGAGAAGCGGTTTGAGGACATCCTGCGCGTGGGGCGGAAGTTGCACAAGCGGGTGGTGGAGAGCAGCACGGAGATCTACGATTTCATTGACATCGCGGAGGCGAAGGTGGGGTGACGTGGATGGGCAGTTGCGCATCGAAGGGAGTGTCATGTTAGAAGAACAGGCTTCCAAGGCGGGTCGGACTGCTGCCCGCCGCTTCATCAACTGGATGCGGCGAGCCAGTGGCAACCAGGCCGCCCGGGCCGAGGCCCTGCCCCTGCGTCGCGATATGGTGACGCTGCTCACATACGTGCGCGACAACCGGGTCACTGGCACACAAAGCACCGGCAACCTGCCTCTCAAGGCCGTGCGCGAAGTGACCGCCCGCTTCGTCCATCCGCCGGAACTGGACACCACTATCGGAGACCGCACCTTTCGGCTTCGGAGCGAATACGACGTCTGGCCTCTCTACTTCCTGCATACCCTGGCAGACGTTGGCGGGTTGCTGGAGGGAGGCCCGGCCCGGCGGTGGCGGCTCACGCCAGACGGCGCAGGGTTATTGACCGCCGTTCCCCTGATCCAGGTGTGGATACTGCTCGTCATCTGGTGGAAACGGGTCAACTGGCTTATCGCCTACCCTTTCGCTGGCATGGGCGAAAGCCTGCCGCCCCGCTTCGAAGAGATCACACTGGTCCATCTGCTGTCTTTGCCAGCCAACACACGCATTCCCTTTGAACCGTTCGCCGACAAACTGATCCAGGAGACTGGGCTGAAGTGGACAGCGCCAAGCATGACTTATGCCCGCATGTCACTGCATAGTGCCATCCGGCGTTTGGTGATCGGCATCCTGGCCGCTTTCGAGGTGGTGGAGACAGAGTATCAGGACAAGCCGCTGGGCAAGGGCACGACCCGGGAACTGGTTGCCTTTCGGATCACCTCTCTCGGCAGGGGGTTGTTGGAGTCACTTGAGGGATGACGAATAATGATGAAGCACCCACGCGAGATCATTGACCACCTTTCACCGACGGACGCCTTGTCCATCCTGAGAACCCTGGCGGATAGCGACGAAGAGCCCGCCGCTCGCATCGCCGAGATGGCGACGGCTCGCCTAAGCGGCGTGGATCTGGAAGAGGTTGCCGCCGTCCTGTACGATGAGTTGAATGCCCTGGAGGTCGAGGAGGTCTGGGACCGGGCTGGTCCGACGCGCCACGGGTACGTTGATCCGAGCGAAGCCTCCGACCAGATGATTGATGAGGTCATTGAGCCATTCTTGGAGGAACTCAAGAAGTACCAGGCACTCGGTATGAACACCGAGGCGAATGGGATGTGTATGGGATTGCTGCTGGGGCTGTACCGGTTCAAGCGCGAGTCCACCTCCGAGTTCAAAGATTGGGCGGGCGATGCGCCGAGCATCTTTGCCGATGCGGTAGTGGATGCGTGGAAGGCTGGGTCGCCGAGTCAGGCAGACGTCAAGGCAGTCAAGGCGTTTATCGAGGACGAGTTGTTTGGGTGGGGAGCACGTCGGGTTTAGCCACCTGGCTGACCTCTACCGCCGCCGACAGGAAGCGCTGACCGCCCTGCAACGGCGCGGCGAGTTGGTGCCGGATTTGAGATTGGAGCAGGTAGGGGTAGTAGAGGTGGAGAGACGAGCATGACCGAAGCAAACGGCTACGACGCTTTCATCAGTTACAGCCACCGCGACAGGGAGTGGGTGCAAGGTTGGCTGTTGCCTCGGCTGGAAGCCGCCGGTCTGCGTGTCTGCATTGACTTCCGCGACTTTGAGCTAGGCGTGGCCAGCCTGGTCAATATGGAGAACGCCGTCGAGCGCAGCCGTAAGACGCTGATCGTGCTCACCCCCGATTGGGTCGCGAGCGAGTGGACGACCTTTGAGGGCCTGCTCATCCAGGCTGACGATCCTGCTGGCCGGAAGGCCCGCATGATCCCGCTGCTGCTCAAGCCCTGCAAGCCGCCCAAGCGCATCGCCATGCTGACCTACGTGGACTTCACCCAACCATCTGAATTCGAGTTTCAGTTGCGGCGGCTGGTGGCGGCTATCAGAGGCAAACCGGTTCCAGTGGATGCAGTGACACCCTATAAACGGCCATTATGTAAGTGGTTAGTCGAGACTCTTCGAGACCCAGTCTTGCAGCGTATTGTCGCTGTGTTGGCATTGGTGGCTGTGTTGGCTCTGGTGGTCGCCATTGGCGCTTGGTTTTGGCCTGACATCAGGTATCTGTTGTTTCCTGAAAGGCCCACCGCAACAACAAATGAAGTCATAATTGAGATGGATGGATTAGTCGAAGATGCCGGTGATGATCGTTGTCAAGAAGTCGTCTGCCAGTCTTCCATCAGAATCGAAGTTCGAGTACAGGACTCCACGGGGGCTCAATTGCCGGCTGATGATTTCTCCTACAATTGGCGCTTTGATCCACCTGATTCGCACAATCTGGACAGACTCGACTCTAGGAGCCACGCTATTATATATGCTGTCCCTTGTGAACGTGACAATCAGACACTCACAGTTGAGGTATTGAGGAGTGGGAAGACGCTGGATGTAAGAAGCATCTGTTTCGATATCACAGAGCCACCGTAGCCGCCAGAGTTGCTGATGACGACAGAGGAGGAAAGGAAACATGGCGATCAAGTACAGGGAGAATCGATTTAGAATCAGCTTTTCGTCAAGCTTGTATATCTTGGCAGCTATCCTTGCGTTGCTTATGCCTGGCTGTCAAGAGACCCCGGCTCCTGCCGCCGTCGTTCAAGCTCCAGAAATTGGTGAGCCGAGAGTCAGTGCTCCCACACCTTTGAAGCCGAGAGAGGAGGTGGGCATATCCATCGAAGTCTCCAGCATTACTGGAGTCACCCTGGGCTATACCTGGTACGCTGACGGGGGCGAAATCATTAGAGGCCAGGGAAGCCCGGCTATCACCTACCGTGCTTCCGATATACCCGGCACTTACAATGTTAGGGTGACGGTGACCTGGGATGGTCAGAGTGTGGAAAAGACTACTTTCATCTTGGTGGAAGTGGAGCCAACCGCAACCCCGCTGCCCCAGCCGCCGACCGACACTCCAGTGCCGCCAACCCCCACCCCTATGCTACTTACTAGCACGTCGGTGCCGTCTTTGTCGTCAGATGCGCCAGTGGTTAACGCGATTCGCATTATCGGTCAGCCCCCTACGATTGACGGACGTTTGGATGATGTGATCTGGTCCCAAGCCCAGTCACTCACCTATGCTGTGCATCCTCCAGTCAATGACTCGACCACAGTGGTTGTCAGGCTGCTGTGGGACGACCAATATCTCTATGCCGGTTTCGATGTCAGCGATACGCAGGTAGAAGGCTCAATCGCGATGCCCTGGGATGGCGATTCCGTCTCTATCGTTTTCGACAATGGGGGACAGATCCAGGAGTGTAGGCACAGTCTGCTCGATGCCGGATGGCAGACCGCCACCACCGAGCGTTATCTCAAAGGGGCAACGACCTTTGATAACCCTGATGACCTAGACGAGGGCTACAGCATAGAAATGCGCATCCCCTGGGTCAGGACGCCTGAAGAAGGAGACACGATCGCAGCCGATTTCCTGTCAGTCGATCATGACTACAATCCGGGCGGGTTATTCAATGATGACGCCACCGTTTTCTCCAAGAAGTCGTGGGATGGAGATGGGAGTACTGACACGGCAATGAACAGCATACTTCTCGTGGGCCAACCCTAATGCCTCTGCCGTTGGCTGAGTGGTGAAATCTGGGTGGCATAGCGACAAAGAAAGAGAGGTGGCCCATGAAACCCAAACGCTGGCAAGACCTCATCCTCCAACGATTCGGCCACGAACAAAACCAGAGCGTCGTGGTCGTGGACCCAGACCGCCTGATGCAGGATGACGCTCTCATCAGCGAACTGCAGGCGCGGCGGTACGATATTCTCAACTTCACCTCCGAGATCGCCTTCCGCAACGAGTTCGAGGAACGGTACCGCTCGCACTGGGACCAGGGGGAGAAGACGCACATCGTGGTCATCGTCCACTCCAGCGAGGCCAGCCGCCATCTGCCCTACGACTTGGAGAGGAAGAGTCACGTCGTCGAGATCGGCCTGCACCAGGTCTTTCCGCGCCTCAACCGCATCGTCCTGGCCGACCTGGATCGTCGTTACTACCCCCTACTGTTCCAGGCCCACGGTACGTTGGAGCGGGACAACAAAAGCGGTACCACAGAGCGTGAGACCATCCGCTTCATCCTGCGCGGCGTGTTCGGCATTGACCCGGTGGCCCTCAAGTCGCCGGAGCGGTTGGTGGTCATGTTGATTGATAAGCACTACGCTGCCCAGGCCATCCCGCCGGCCCTGGAGCGCTACGTGGTCGAGGAGATGCACGCTCCCCTGCCCGGCGACCCCGACCCGGCATCTCTCTTCTCCAGCGCCGACGCTTTCTACAAGTGGCTGGGGCAGCGCTGGGCCGAATACGTGCAGTCCATCCTCCACCCTCCCGCAGGCTACAACGATATTCTAGCGCAGAAGCACGTCCCAATTCGGCTTTCGTCTGCTGACCAGAGCGGTTTTCAAGCCTGCGGGAGGGTAGACTTCGCTGACCACCGGCTGCGCTTCTACGTGGACAACCTATTCACCGAGCGGCTACTAGCGCCCTATTCCCTCTCACTGGAAGAGACCGGGGTGGCGGAGAATCTGCCCCAGGATCAACGCTGGATTCGGGCGGGTCTGGAATGGCCGGGCGGGCCAGCGGCGCTGCTCTTTGGCCCAGGTGCTCAAAAGATGGTACGCGAAGAGGGTCCCGTCTACGTGATAGACGTGGAGACCCAACTCGGTCACTTTGAGGATCTGGACACCAGTAGCCTCGACCTGCGTGGCTGGCTGGACGAGGGGTACACCTGGGGCCGGCTGGTGCACGATTTCACACTACTGTCACGCCAGGACTACGACGCTTTGCAGGAACGATTCACCGCTGTCCGCCGCTCGCTTAACAACGCCTTCCTGGGTTTTCTGCAGCAAACCTATCCCTCGATCTCTTTCTACGACGACAACAAGGGCCCCATCGCTCTCCACCGGGTCAACCAGCACATCCACCGCAGCGTAGGGGAGAAGGAGCGGGTGGCCCTGATTGTCTTCGACGGCATGGCGATGGATCAATGGTTCCTGCTACGCGACTACCTGCTGGCTTGCCTGAAACGCGAGGTCGAGTTCCGCGAGAATCGG
>JAUXFI010000164.1 GCA_030620125.1 Anaerolineae bacterium | reverse complement strand
CGGCCATGCTGCGCCGCCACGTCCACGACCTGCTGGATACGGGAGATGAGCGAGGCAAAGGTCGCCACGATCACCCGGCCCGAAGCCTCCCGCATCACCTGGTGGAACGCGCCGTTCAGCGCAGCCTCCGAGGGGGTGTTGCCGGGCCGGGCCGAGTTGGTGCTGTCGGAGAGCAGCGCCAGCAGGCCGCGTCCGCTGAACTCGGCCAGTTTGGCGTAATCGGTGGGCCAGCCGTCCACCGGCGTATGATCGAACTTGAAATCGCCGCTGTGTACGATCAGCCCGGCCGGCGTCGTTATCCCCAGCCCCACCCCGTCGGGAATGGAGTGGCAGACGTGGTAAGGTTCGACGGTGAAGGGGCCAATGTTGACCACGTCGCCGGGCGCGTAGGTGTGCAGTCGCGCCGACCCCGATGCATGTCTCCGTTTCATCTTGACCTCGATCAGACCACAGGTCAGCCGTGTGGCGTAGACCGGCACATCGAACTCTTCCAAGAAGTGGGACAACGCGCCGATGTGATCCTCGTGGCCGTGCGTGATGACAATCGCACGCACGCGGTCTTTCTTATCGCGCAGATAGCCCCAGTCGGGGATGATATAGTCAATCCCCAGCATGTCCGATTCGGGGAACATTATGCCCGCGTCCACTACGAGGATGTTGCGGCCGTACTCGATGCTCATCATATTCTTGCCGACTTCCCCCAGGCCGCCCAGGGGCACGATGCGTAGTTTTTCAGTCATATCACTTTACTCCAATCAAAACAAGAGCACCGCCCGGCCTGCGCCTCCAGCCCGGCGGTGCGTTCCATCAATTCCAGTGTCTCAGGCCCAACTGCTCCATACAGCATGAATGGTAACACGCCCTGCCCATTCTGTCAAATGCTGGACGCGGTCCGCTATATTGCACCCATTTAGAAGTTGGGTCGCCCCGTCGGGTGCTTTCCCCTCCCATTCACAGGATGAGAGGAGGATTGGTCCCCTGACAACAGAAAAACCGCACGGCCTGCGGAAAAGCCGTGCGGTTGTACATCTCGATCAGGGCAGGTTGACCCTACCAGCGGCGGCTCCCGCCGCCTCCTCGGTCGTCCCGCTTCGGGCGTGCCTCATCTACCTTGAGCGCCCGTCCGTCCACCTCACGGCCGTTGAGCTGGTTGATAGCCTCTTGGGCTGCAGCCTGCTCTGCCATCTCGACGGATGCAAAGCCCTTGGACCGACCCGTCATACGATCTGTGATGAGATTCACAGAAAGAACCTCCCCGACAGCTCCGAAGAGTTCAGACAGAGAAGCATCAGTGGTCTCGTAGCTTAGGTTGCCCACATATAGTTTTTTCGCCATTCTTTTCTCCTTCAAATGCGGCACGTGGCCGCCTACACCTGGCTACAGAGCCCTCACACGGACAGCCTGCAAGCCCTTGGGTCCCTGCTCAACGTCGAACTCGACCTGCTGGTTCTCGCGCAGTGAGCGGAATCCTTCCCCCTCAATAGCCGAGTGATGGACAAATACGTCCTCTCCGGCCTCACGAGAGATAAAGCCATATCCTTTAGAATCGTTGAACCATTTGACGGTTCCAGTTTCTCTTTCAGTCACTTTCTTTACTCCTTGATTTACGTGAATTTTGGGCGAAGCAGTGCGGGCAGAACAAAAAAAGACCACCCAGTTTCCGCAAGTCTGGACAGTCTTTGATATTACAGCCATAACCTACTTCATCCTGCAAATGATATTTTACCACACTTGTGCGAAATAGCAAGTGCTGAGCAGCCCCTTCCCTTTATGCTGCGATTGTGCTAGAATCCAGAAGATGCAGAGTTGTCAGGAGAAGGTGTTGCTGCCTACTACGATGGCAGGCTTGGCATAACAATCGGGACACAAAACGAGCATTCTTGACCAACTCTTATCCCAGCAGGGGGATTGTGCGCCAAGCAGCAAAAAGGTTACTGAGCGAACCAAAACAAAAATGAAACCTGAAACACGAAACCGACAATGGATCTATTTACACCAAGTTCTCGAGACAAAAACGATCTGACAACCTTTCTGCGCGACATGGTGCAGACGCCAAGCCCCTCGACCCAGGAAGGTGCGGTGGCGAAGCGCATCGTCGCGGAAATGACGCGGTTGGGCTTCCGCGACGTGCGCACTGACCGCATCGGCAACGTCGTCGGCTGGATCGGGCCAGGCCACGGGCCGGTGCTGATGCTCAACGGCCACATGGACACAGTGCGGGTCAGCGACCCCGAAACCTGGAGCCACGATCCCTTCGGAGCCGAGGTCGAGGACGGCCTGCTCTATGGCCTGGG
Organism: Anaerolineae bacterium; assembly: GCA_030620125.1. The sequence goes on along the minus strand of JAUXFI010000164.1, from coordinate 2,506 downwards.
AGCCTGCGACATGAAGGGCGGGCTGGCGGCGATGGTCTACGGGGCGAAACTCCTGCGCGACGCGGGAGTAACGCTGAAGGGCGACGTCGTCGTGGCCTGCGTGGTGCAGGAAGAACCGTGCGAAGGCATCGGGTCACGGGTGCTGATCGAGGAAGAAGGGGTACGCCCGGAGTGGGTGGTACTGGGCGAGCCGAGCGGTCTGGACGTCACCCGCGGGCACCGTGGACGGCTAGAGATGCGTCTCATCACCCACGGCCGCTCTGCCCACGCCGCCTGCCCCCACCTGGGCGAAAATGCCATCTATACCGCCGCGCGGCTGTCATTCGGCCTGGAACTGCTGGCCGGCCAGTTGGGAGACGACGCATTCCTCGGCCCCGGCACCCTGACGGTGACCGACATCTCGTCCAGCGCCAGCAGCCGCAACGCCGTGCCCGACCGCTGCGAGATGATCATTGACCGCCGCCTGACGCTGGGGGAGAACGAGACGATGGCCCTTGCTGAGGTGCAGCGGGTCATCGCCCGCGAGGGTGTGCAGGCAGAGGTGGAGGTGACAGAGTACAACGCTACCAGCTACACCGGCTACGACTGTCACGCCCGCGAGTTCTACCCCGCCTGGGTAATGCCAGAGGATCATCCACTGGTGACGGCCGCCGCGCGTGCCGTGCGGGCCCAGTTGAAGCGCAGACCCCAGGTGGGCCGCTGTGACTTTTCGACTGAGGGGACCTATACTGCGGGCGTAGCCGGTATCCCCACCGTGGGCTTCGGTCCAGGCGACCCCCGCCTGGCTCACACCGCCGACGAACACATACGGCTGGCCGATGTCTACGCCGCCGCGGAGGTGTACGCGCGGCTGGCAGCGGAGTTGTTAGTTAGGTGACTACATGACTATCAGACTGATAAAGGACGTCGCTGTGGCGCTGGCAGCGGGTGCGCCAGTGGTGGCGTTGGAATCGGCGCTCGTCACCCATGGCTTTGCACCCCCGGCCAATCTGGAGGTGGCCCGACGAATGGAGGCGACGGTGCGCGAGCAGAGAGCGCTGCCAGCCACCGTCGCCATACTGGAAGGCCAGGCACGGGTGGGGCTCTCTGACGAGGAACTGGCGCGGCTGGCCTCCGACCGGACGGCCCGCAAGGTCAGCCTGCGCGACCTGCCGCCCGTGTTGGCACAGGGCGCAAGTGGCGGCACAACCGTCGCCGCGGCGGTGCACCTGGCCCACTGCGCTTCCATCCGTGTCTTTGCCACCGGCGGCATCGGGGGTGTGCACCGGGGCCGTCCCGAGGATGTCTCGGCCGATCTCCTCGCGCTGGCCTCCATTCCTATCATCGTCGTCTGCGCTGGGGCCAAGGCCATCCTCGACCTGCCACGCACGCTGGAGTACCTGGAGACCCATGGCGTGCCGGTGATCGGCTACCGTACCGGGGAGTTCCCCGCCTTCTACAGCCGTCACTCGGGACTGAGAATGGATGCGCGGGTCGAGACACCGGAGGAGGTGGCGCAGATGGCGCGGGCGCGGACAGAACTGGGCCTGTTGGCGGCGCTCCTGATCTGTGTCCCCGTCCCCGAGGTGGATGAACTCCCGGCCGGCGAGGCCGAGGCGGCCATCGCGCAGGCGGTGGAGGAGGCGGAGTCGGCCGGCGTGGGCGGCAAGGCACTGACGCCGTTTCTGCTGGCCCGGCTGGTCGAACTGACCGGCGGGAGGGCCCGCCGTGCCAACGGGGCGCTGCTGCTCAACAACGCCCGCGTGGCGGCCCGTATCGCGCGGGCTTTGTAAGGAGGTATCTCATGCGTAACTCAAGACTCTTTCGCACCGTCGAAGCAACCGCTGTACTGCTCTTCCTCGTCCAGGCCGTGCGCGTCCTATTCTCCGTCCTCTTCGGCCTCATCTACGATGCCATCTTCTCTGAGACGCTGGCTTTAAGCACACTGGGCGTCATTATGCTCTTCGTCATCGCGGCGTTTGTGACGCCGCTCGCGACCTCGCGCCCCCATTGTAAACATCGGAGTGCGCTGCTGCTCGCCACGGCCCTCGTCGCCGCTCTGGCCCGTATCCCGCTGACGATCAACCTGCCGGCGATACGGCTCTGGAGCAGCATCCTCATCGTCGGAATGGCGGGGGTGTATGCCGTGACGCTGCTGCGCGAGCGGCCTCGCGTCTTCCCGACCTCCCTGCTGCTGGCCTTCGCTGCCGACCAGTTTCTCCGCGCCGCGGGCAATACCTATGACGTCGGGCTGCGCGATTGGTGGCTGCCGGTGCAGGCGCTGCTTTCGCTGGCGACGTGCGTCATGGCCTGGCTGGCCTTCTCCCGTTCCCAAGACGAATCCCCAGCCGAGGAGGGTATCGGCATTGCGGGCGGTCTGGCTGTGGGGGCACTGCTGTTCCTTGAGACCTCGCTGCTGGGCTTTCCCAACGCGGTGGCCCGTTGGAGCGGCGTAGACTACGGTGTCGTCGCACCGCTCTTGATGGCGATCACGCTCCTACCGCTGATGCCCGGTGTTCGTCAAGCG
>JAUXFI010000100.1 GCA_030620125.1 Anaerolineae bacterium | reverse complement strand
CCCACGACGAAACACGCCCAGAACCACAAGGCCATCCGCCAATTCGTGGCCGAGCAGTCCATCGCCCACTTTTACGACGTGGGGCGCGGGGTCTGCCACCAGGTGCTGGCCGAGGAGGGGTTCGCGCTGCCCGGGGCGCTCGTCGTCGGCTCCGATTCGCACACCCCTACGGCTGGCGCGTTTGGGGCCTTTGCGGCGGGCATCGGGCGCAGCGAGATGGCGGTGATCATGGCGACGGCCCATATCTGGCTGCGCGTGCCGGAGAGCTTGAAAATCATCGTCCACGGGCGGCTGCGCGAGGGGGTCACGTCCAAGGACCTGGCGCTGCACGTCATCGGCGACCTGGGAGCCGGCGGCGGGCTTTACCAATCGGTCGAGTGGCACGGGGAAGGGGTGGCGGCGCTTGATATGGAAGCCCGTATGGTCATCCCCAACCTGATGGCGGAGATGGGGGCCAAGAACGGCTACATCCCGCCCGACGAGACGACCTTTGCCTGGCTGGAAGAACGAGCGCGGCGGCCATACGATCCGGTCTACCCCGACCCCGACGCGGAGTACGCCCGCGTGGTCGAGTACGACGCGGAGGAGATTGAGCCGGTGGTCGCCAAACCGCACACGGTGGACAACGTCGCGCCGGTGCGGGAGGTGGCAGGGACGCGCATTGACCAGGCCTTCCTGGGCACCTGCACCAACGGGCGGCTCTCTGACCTGGCAATGGCGGCACGTGTGCTGGAGGGGCGCAAGGTCGCGCCGGGTGTGCGGCTGATCGTCATCCCAGCTTCGTCGGAGGTGTATCTGGACGCGCTGGACGCAGGCTACTTGCGCACCTTCGTCGAGGCGGGCGCGGTGATTGAGAGCCCCGGCTGCGGCCCGTGCATGGGCAACCACATGGGCGTTCCCGCCGAGGGGGAGGTCTCCATCAGCACCGCCAACCGCAACTTTCGGGGGCGGATGGGTACCAAGGAGAGCGAGGTATATCTCGCCAGTCCGCTCGTCGTCGCGGCGAGTGCGGTGGCGGGGTTTATTGCGCACCCACGTGACCTGTAGTGATGAGGAAATGAGTAGATGAGGGAGCATAATGACGTGAGCATCAAAGGCAAAGTCTGGAAGTACGGCGACGACGTCAACACCGACGTTATCTTCCCTGGCAAGTACACCTACACCGTGAGCGACCCGGCAGAGATGGGGGAGCACGCGCTGGAGGACCTGGACCCGGAATTCCGCTCCCAGGTACAGACGGGCGACGTAATCGTGGCGGGCAAGAACTTTGGCTGCGGCAGTTCCCGCGAGCAGGCGGTGACCTGCCTGGTGGTGAAGGGGGTAGGGGCGATCATTGCCCGGTCGTTTGCTCGCATCTACTATCGCAACTGCATCAACAACGCTCTCCCGGCCATTGCCTGCCCGGAGGCGGTAGACGCGCTGGAGAACGGCGACGAGGTCGAGGTGAATCTGGAGGCGGGGGAGATTCGCCTGGCTCGGTCAGAGGCCGGCCGGAGCGTCTTTACCTTTCCGCCGCTGCCGGAGGCGGTGTTGGGCATCTTTGAGGCTGGCGGGCTGATTCCCTACACGCGGAAGAGGCTTGGAGTGGAAGAGTAGGGGAGTAGATGAGGGGGGAATGGCTGCTACGCGGACTGATCGTGCTGGCATTGGCGGCTGTTGTCGCGCTGGTGGTACTGGTGCGGCCTCTGCCGGAACTAGTTCCTCCCACCCTCACGCCTACGCCAACCGCGACTTTTGCGCCGACTCCCACTCATACTGCTACCCCCACGTCCACACCTACACCAACGCCTACTCCTACATCCACGCCTACGTCTACGCCTACACCCACGTCTACCTTTACGCCGACCGCCACGCCCGTGGAAGAAGCCTCGCCCTCTGCAACCGCTGTCGCGGAATCTACCCTCGTACCCCCCGACGTCGAACTCGCAGGTCGGGTGGAACAGCACCCCTACTCTAGCCAGACGACCGGAGACGAGCAGTCTTACCGCATCTACCTGCCGCCCGGTTACGACGAGAGTGACCAACGCTACCCGGTGCTCTATCTGCTCCACGGCTGGCCCTACGACGAAGCTCACTGGGACAGTCTGGGGGCTGACGAGGTCGCCGACGCCAGCATCAGTGAGGGGACGCTGCCGCCATTCATCATCGTTCTGCCAAGCGGCGTCGAGAGGATGTACATCAACACCTGCGGCGGCGCTTACTCCTTCGAGGCGCAGATCGTCAACGACCTGATTCCCCACGTAGACGGGACCTACCGCACCTGGGCAGAGCGAGAAGGGCGGGCCATCGGCGGCATATCGCGGGGAGGGGTCTGGGCACTGGAGATTGGTTTTCTCCACCCCGACATCTTTGCGGCGGTGGGAGCACACAGCCCGGCCCTGTCGGTCAACATGGCACCTCCGGCCTATGATCCGTTCTACCTTTTGGAGCAGCCCGGCGTGGCGGCGTTACGCCTCTACCTCGATGCCGGCGATGCGGACTGGGCGCGGGAGAAAACTCGGGCGTTGCACGAGGCGTTAGAAACACAGGCCATCCCCCACGAGTTTGTCGTGCACTCCGGCAGCCACGTGAACGGGCTGTGGGCAGCCAATCTCTCCGAGTATCTGGCCTTTTACGCTGCTGGGTGGCATACGAGTGGCGATTTGCCCTAAAGAAAGTTCTCGCGGCAAACATGGGGTCTTTTTGCGTTCAAATTGGGTCAATGTCCCATAGACAACTGGCGCGATAACGGGTATAGTAAGATGTACGCACGTGTCGTGCGCCAGTCCTCTATCCCCGTCACCCGGACAAGTAGTTATGAATAACACCTTGCGTATCCTTCTCATTGACGATAACTCGGACGACCGTGCCCTGGTCATGCGTGAGCTGCAGCGGGAGTTTCCCGATTACGAGGTAGAGCAGATCATCGAGGCACAGGGCCTGGCCTGCGCTGTGGAGGCCGGCGAGTTCGACCTGGTCATCACCGCCTGCCGGTTGGGTTGGACGGACGGTCTGGAGATACTGCGCGTCATCAAGGCCCACTGGCCCGAGTGCCCGGTGCTTATGCTCGCCTGTACCGACACCGAGGAAATTGCCGTGGAGGCGATGAATGCCGGCTTGGACGACTACGTCCTCAAGTCACCCCAGTACTTTGCCCGCGTGCCGGTCGCGGTGCGGTTGGCCCTGGGGCGGGTACAGCAGCGCCAGGCGCTGAAGGAATCCGAAACGCGCTATCAGAGTCTATTTGATCGCATGCCTGTGGGATTCTACCGCACCACGCCGGAGGGACAAGTCCTCGATGTCAACACTGCCCTGGTGCGGATGCTGGGTTACCCGGACCAGGAGTCTCTGCTGGCGATCAACGCGGCGGATGTGTACGTGAACTCTCACAATCGCCGGCGATGGCAAGCTCTGATGGAGTGCGAGGGGGCCGTGCGCGATTTCGAAGTGCAATGGCGCCGCCTTGATGGGACGATCATCTGGGTGCGGGATAGAGCCCAGGTCGTCTGTGATGCCAACGACCAGGCATTATACTACGAAGGCGTACTGGAGGACATCACCGAGCACAAGCAAGCAGAGGAGATGCTGGAACGGCGCATCTCCCAGTTGGCGCTCCTCAGTGATATCGGCGGAAAGATCGCCGCTGTGCTAGAATTGGACAGCGTGCTGGACAGGGCTACTCGCCTGGTGCAGGAAAACTTTGGCTACCATCACGTCGCTCTTTTCACCGTGGACAGCGACCAGGGTGTGTTAGCGATGGGATCCAGGGCCGGCTCCTACACCTACCTGTTTCCCTCCGACCACCGGCTAAAGTTGGGTCAAGGCATGGTGGGCTGGGTGGGTCGCCACGGCGAGACGCTGCTGGCCAACGACGTGAGCGCCGAGTCACGTTACGTCAACCTCTATCCTGACGTGATACCGACCCAGTCTGAGTTGAGCGTGCCTATCCGGGTGAGCGAGGGGGTCGTGGGGGTGATCGACATTCAAAGCCCACGGCTCAACGCCTTCGACGAGAACGACGTGATGGTACTGGAGACTCTGGCCGACCAGATCGCCGTGGCTATTGAGAACGCCAGGTTGTACGAGGTGGTTCAGCAAGAGCTGGCCGAGCGCAAGCAGGCCGAAGAGGCTCTGCGAGGCTCAGAGGAGCGACTGCGAGCCATCTTCGATGCTGCTGGAGATGCTATCTTCACCAAGGATGTGGCAGGTCGTTACACTCACGTGAATGCAGCCTGTGCCAGGATGTTTGGGCTTCCAGAGCAAGAGATCGTCGAAAAGACGGACTTTGATCTCTTTCCCCACGACTTCGCTACACACATCGCTGAGGTGGACGCACGAGTGCTGAAAGGCGAAATGGTTAGCGATCAGGATACCAAACCGCTGGCTGGCCGTATGTACACCTTTCACGTGGCCAAGACCCCACTCTATGGCCCCAATGGAGAGATCATAGGCTTGTGTGGGGTCACCCGTGATATCACCGAACTAAAGCTGGCGGAGGAGAAACTGCGGCGGCTGAAGGAATTCAACGAGCGCATCGTGCAGGGCGTGGACGAGGGGTTACTCATCGAAGATAGCGCTGGCATAATCACCTTCGTCAACCCGGCATTGGAGGCTTTGCTGGGCTACAGCGCCAGTGAACTCTTCGGCCAACCCTGGCAGACGATTGTTCTGGAAGGAGAACTTGTAGGGGGGCAGGCGGAACTGCCCCATCCACCAGCCGGCGCAGCCAGCCGGTATGAGACTCGCCTCTTGGCCAAAGACGGCACGGAGATACCGGTCATCGTCAGCGCCAGGCCACTGTTTGAGGGGGACACGTTCGTCGGTGTTCTCTCCGCCCTCACTGACATCACCCAGCGCAAGCAGGTCGAAGAGGCTCTGCGTCGCGAGCGTGACTTTTCCCAGAGCATCATCGAGACCACCCCGGCACTGATCGTGGTGTTGGACACAGATGGGCGCATCACCCTGTTCAACCGGGCGTGCGAGGAACTCGCGGGCTATGCCGCGGCCGAAGTGATCGGGCACACGCTGTGGGAATTTTTGGTTCCTGAACAGTTCCCCGAACAGTTTATCCACGGCGTGCAGGAGGCTTTCGCCAAATTGCAGGGCGACATGCTGCCCGGTAGCTACGAAATTCCATTGCTCACCAGGGATGGTAACGAACACTGGATCACCTGGACTAGCACGTACATCAAGGATGGGGCCGATAACGTGGCGGCAATCGTCGGCGTCGGCATTGACGTGACGGAACTCCGGCACATGCAGCGGGCGTTGGAACGGCGCAACCGGGAATTGCGAGCTCTGGTGGAAGCAGGACAGGTGCTCTCGGGCACGCTGGATCTGGATGAGGTATTGGACAGCGTGCTGGACGCGGTACAGAGGCAATTCGATCTGGCCAGCGTGTCCTTCTCGTCCTACGATCCCACCACGCAGACGTTTGAGATTCGAGCGCAGCACTACGATGATCCCGCGCATCAGGTGGGGCGGATAGGGGACCGGCGCAAGCGAGATCAACACCCGTATTCGAGCCGCGCACTGGATACAGGCCAATTGATCTACGAGCCTGATCTGTGGAGTGCTCCCCACATCCCCGAAGAGAGACGGGCCGAGGCACGAGCGCTGAACATTCGCAGTGTCGTAGAAGTGCCATTGATCGCCAGAGGCCAACCAGTGGGTGTGCTGCACCTGCGTGCTTTCGAGACCCCGCGCTTCTTCACCGATGAGGAACTTGCCTTCGTCCGTGCCATCGCGCCGGCGGCTGCCGTCGCGATATATAACGCGCAGTTGTACAGACGCCTGGAGCAGCGGGTGCAAGAGATCAGCACCCTCCACCACGCCGGGCAGGTGCTCACAGGTGTGATTGACGTGGAGCAGTTGCTTCAATTCGTAGTTGAGACTGCCGTCGCCATGCTCCCAGGTGCAGAAAGGGGAACCATCCAACTCTACGACGAGGAGAGCGGCACGCTGGTAACGCGGGCTGGCGTAGGGTATACCGAACAGGAGTTGGCACGAATATACCTGCCGCTTGATAGAAGCGTCGCTGGTCATTGTTTTGCCACCGGAAAGCCCTGGATCGTGGAGGACGCCGCTGCTGATCCCTATTTCTGTGACGTTGACCTGCCGGTGGCGAGAGCGACTCACTCGATGATGGCCGTGCCTCTGCTGAGCAAGGGTCGTTCCATCGGTGTATTGTGTGTGGATAGTCTTTCTTCCACACGTGCATTCGCCGACGACGATATGCGCGTGTTGAGCACCCTGGCGTCCCAGGCTGCCGCGGCTATTGAGGCAGCCCGCCTGTTCACGCAGGTAGACGTCGCCCGCACGCGGGCCGAAGAACTGGCCGCGCGGGTAGTACAGGCTCAGGAGGATGAACGACGTCGCATCGCTCGTGAATTGCACGACGAGGTGGGACAGTTGCTGACCGGTACCAAATTGAGTCAGGAGATGCTGGTGGCCGACATGCCTGCCGAACCGGCCGAGTTGCGGGAACGGGCACTTGAGAACGTAGATTTGATTGACGAGACGATGGACGTAGTGCGCAAGCTATCGCTCGATCTGCGCCCGGCAGCGCTGGACGAGTTGGGGCTATCCGCCGCCCTCGAGTGGCACATTGAGCGTTACCAGCACCAGACCGGTCTACAGGTCACCTTCCGTGAATCGTTGTTTCCCAGGCAGTTGCTTGACCCCCTGGCTACAGCGGTATACCGCGTTGTTCAAGAGGCGCTGACCAACATCGCGCGTCATGCATTGGCTACGTCGGTCGGGGTGGAAGTGACGTGCGGTGAAGGAAAACTGAGCGTGCAGGTGACAGACGACGGCTGCGGTTTCGATGTAACTACTGCTCTGCGGACGGGCCCGGCCGGGGGCCACTTTGGCCTGGTAGGCCTGCAGGAGCGCGCTACTCTCCTGGGTGGCGAGGCGTGCATCGAATCGACGCCGGGACAGGGAACCAAGATAACGGTCGAGTTCCCACTACCGGAGTGTGAGTGAGGCTCCCTGTGGATGCGATTCGTGTGTTGTTGGCCGAGGACCACCACCTGGTGCGCCAGGGCCTGCGGGCGTTGCTGGAGCGAGAATCAGATATCGAGGTCGTGGGAGAAGCTGCCGATGGGCTGGAGGCTCTCCGCTTGATCGAAACCTCGCGGCCCGACGTCGTGGTGATGGACATCACCATGCCGGGCCTGAACGGGCTGGAAGTATTGCGCCGCACCCGACCACGGCTTCCACAGGTGCAGGTGTTGATGCTTTCGGTACACGAGGGAGAGGAATACGTACTGCGCGCACTTCAGGCTGGCGCCTCCGGCTACCTGCTCAAGCGTTCGCTCAGCGCCGAGTTGCTGATAGCCATTCGCGCGGCCCAGCGCGGTGAGATGTTTCTCAGCCCTGCTGTCTCGCCAGCTCTCATCAACCGCATTCTCCAGGGCGTATCCTCCGAGGAGAGCAAGACGCCCTACGACAAGCTGACACCGCGCGAGCGCGAGGTATTCCAGCTCATCGCCGAAGGGCACACCAACCAGGCAATCGCGCACCGGCTG
>JAUXFI010000133.1 GCA_030620125.1 Anaerolineae bacterium | reverse complement strand
CACCGGGTTTTTCAGAGATACTCGCTTCCGCATAACGACACGGTTTCGAGCGAACGGATCGCAGAAGCGCGGGTTACCCGCCTGCTAGACCAATATGGACTCCAGCAAGCTGACTGTTATCTCTATGCTCTTCTCCGTCATCGAGATGGGCCTCTCCCAGGTATCCCATTCCTGGTTTGCCAGACAGTCGCTGATGTGCCCCATCCACAAGCTCTTTACTCCGCACGCTGCCGATGCAGCATAGAACGGCGTTGTCTCCATGTTTATGGCTTGAGCCCCTCGTCCGAGCCACTTCTGGATATCGGCATCCGTCTCTCGATAAACAGCGTCGACCGTGGCGACTCTCACAGGAATCACGTCGACCCCTGGATTGCCCTCGACTGACTGAAGCGCGCCATAGAGCTCAGGATCAGCCCCAACCTCGTCCGCCTCCGTGTAGGCGCGACTCGTTCCGTCTGTCACAATCCCTGTTGTAGCTGTGATTTGAGTGCCCTTTGCCAAATCGGGCACAATACTGCCAGCCGCGCCGAAACCAATAACGCAGGTCACGCCAAGGCAGGCCAGTTCTTCGACGAGTATCGCGGCTTGTGGTCCTCCCCACATGCACCGCGATACTATGCCCACTCGGCTTCCGCCAATATGAGCCTCATAGACAAATGGACGATCGCTTGATTCGTCCATGCCCCAAAGCGTCTTGTATCCCTTGGGGATCGCGTGAAGCCTCTGGACAAGTGCTTCTGAGCCACGTGAGGCACGGAAACACAGAACAGCGACATCCCAATCCGGCTTCGCGTGTTCCGTGAAACGGCTTCGCATTACTTCTTCGGGAGTGACGTATCGCATCATAGTACAGTGCATTTAGGCGGGCTAACTACAGTTGTGCCACCATTTCCCCGCCCAAAACCCTACGGCAACCCCTCCAACAACGTCGCCGCTGCCTTGTTGAGCAACTCTAGGATCGGGGCAGGATAAAACCCAAAGACCACCATCACCAGCACCAACGGCCACATCGTCACCTTCTCCCACCACGTCATATCCTGCAACTGGCCCCACTTCTCTTTGTCCAGCCGGCCCAGGAAAAGATGCTGTACGACCTTCCAAAGTATGTAGGCCGCCGTAAAGATGATGCCCAGGACGCCGATGAAAGCGTAGGCCGGGATAAAGCCTACTGCCCCCCGGAAGACAAAGAACTCGCCCCAGAAGCCGCACAGCCCCGGCATCCCCAGACCGGCCAGGCACGCCACCATCATCACGCCGTAGTAGTAGGGTATCTGGCTCGCCAACCCGCCGAACTCTTTCAAGTCGCGGGTGTGGGTGCGCTCGTAGAGAATGCCCACCAGGAAGAACAACCCGCCGGTGATGATGCCGTAAGCGAACATCTGCATCGCCGCGCCGCTCAGACTGGTCGTGGCCAGATCGAGGGCCTCCTTGTTATCCAACATGCCGTAACCAGCCGCGGCCGCGCATACGCCCAGCGTGACGTAGCCCTTATGTGCCACCGAAGAATAGGCGACCAGGCGCTTCAGGTCCCACTGCGCCATACAGACCAGTGCCCCGTAGACGATGCTGATGACGGCCAGGATGGGGATGATGGGCACGTCCACGACAAAGTGGCGGAACACCTCGGGGAAAAGCGGGAGCGCCACCCGCATCAACCCGTAGCCTCCCAGGTTCAGCAGCACGCCAGCCATAACGACGCTGCCCGCCGTGGGCGCCTCCGTGTGGGCGTCGGGCAGCCAACTGTGGAAGGGGAAACAGGCCATCTTGATGGCGAAACCGATGAAAAAGCCCCAAAAGACCAGGCAGGCCCACGTCCATTGGTCGGCACTGTGAAAAGGCCGGGCTGCCGCTGCCTGTGCGATCTCAAAGGTGCCGGTCTGCACGTAGACGCTCAGGCTCGCCAGGAGCAGCGCCACGCTGCCCAGCAGTGTGTAGATAAAATACTTGATCGCCGCGTGTTCTCGTTTCTCCCCACCCCACACGCCGATGACCAGGAACATTGGCACCATAGCCAATCCCCAGAAAACACAGAACTGCACCAGGTTGAGGGAAAGCAAGACGCCGCATAGCCCCATCTCTAACACGAGAAACAGCAGATAGTATTCCTTGACCCGCTCTTTGATGGTGCGGGCTGAATAAAACAGACCCAACGTCGTCAGCAGCGTGGTCAGGAGGATCAACGGCGCGCTGAGGCCATCCGCCCCCACGTGGAAGGAGACATCGAACGTGGGGATCCACGGGTATAGCTCCTCGAACTGTACTGTGCCCGCTCCCCTGCGGGTCACTTCCACCCACAAGATGATAGCCAGAACGAGCGTCAGGAAGGCGAAGGCCGTCCCCACCCGCCGGATCGTCTTGGCATCCTCGCGGGGGATGACCAGTACCAGCAACGCGCCTGCCAGCGGGGCGAAAATGATCGCGCTTAGAATTGGGAAATATGTCATATCGTGTCCTCCTTTGCGTCCAGCGGCGTAAAACGTAAAGACGTCGGTCTACACGGCAGGTTGATTACGTTTTACGCTTTACGTTATACGTCACCACCACGCAGAATACACCATGGCGAGATACATCGCCACCAGCACCAGCACAGAGATAAAGGCCACCAGGCGGTGGTCCTGTGGCCGCTCAGTCTGGAGAATGTAACGGAACAACCGCCCGCCCGCTCTGACCGCGCTGCCCATTCCCTCCACTGCGCTATCCACGACGCGGGTGTCAAAAGCCCCACTCGTGCTTGCGGTGGCGCGCGCCGCCTGGCCGGCTGCGTCCGCCAGGGGGTCGAGGACGCGCGGGTCGAGGAGGGCGACGAGTTCCGAGATCGCCCGGGTTGCCTGTCCCACCAGATTGACCACTCTGTTCACCACCAGCACGTCAAAGCGACCGCTTGCCTCCGACGTTGCCTGGCCTATCCACGCCACCCGGCTGACCACTCCATCTACCACCAGCGTATCACAGCGACCGGCGGCCCGCGACGCTGCCCGCCCTGCTCCTGCAACGAAGCCAACTATCCTCTCCAGCACCTTGCGCTCAAAGCCCGCGCAAGCACGCGCCAGGCTCACTGTGCCACGGACGAAGGTCGCCTGGTAGAACTCGTCGAGATGGAAGCCGGCGCGAATAAAATCGTAGAGCCAGCCCAGCCGTAGATAACACATCCCGGTCTCCAGGCGATCCATCTGTCCGGCTTTCAGTGGCTCCCGGCCATAGGCCAGGTACCCGACCAGTAACCCGCCCAGTGCAAAGATTGCCAGGATAACCGGTGGCTGCCAGTCGGAGTATGCCACTCCTGCTGCCTGGCGGCCTCCGACGAAGCGATAGAACCAACCGGGGATCAGCCCCCCCCAGCCCAGGCAGACGGCAAAGGGCACCAGGACGGCGAGCGGGATCGTCATACTCTGTTCGCTCTCGCAGGCGTTGGCGGCGGCCTCGCTGCGCGGCTGCCCCAGAAAGATCAGGCACAACAGCCGCACTGCGTAAAAGGCCGTCAGGCCGGCCGTGACCGCCAGTATCCAGAAAATGACCGGGCGTTGGGCCTCGTAGGCCGCGTTCAGAACTCTTTCCTGGGACCAGAAACCCGTCGTGAGAAGCGGTAAGCCGGAGAGCGACAGCGCGCCGGCGACAAAAGCCCAACAAGTGACCGGCTGCCGCTGCGCCAGCCCACCCATGGTTTTCACGTCGTGGGGATCAAAGGGAATCCCCTCCCCCGGCCCCTCCCCCTCACAGGGGGAGGGGGGTCTGTGCTCCATCGCGTGAGTGACGGAGCCCGCCCCCAGGACGAGCAGTGCCTTGAAGAAGGCGTGGGTGGTGAGGTGGAACACCCCGGCCACATAAGCCCCGGCGCTCAGTGCGGCTACCACGTAGCCCAACTGGCTGATGGTGGAGAAAGCCAGCACGCGCCTGACGTCGTCCTGCGTCGTGGCGATCAGCGCGGCGAGAAAGGCGGTGAGAGCGCCGGCGGCTACCATCACCGTCTGGACCTCGCCCCCGACTAGCGTGTACAGAGGGAAACAACGCGCCATCAGGTAGACGCCGGCCAGCGTCGTCGTCGCGGACTGAATGAGAGCCGAGGCGGGAGCGGGGACTTCCACCGCGTCGGGCAGCCAGACGTGCAGCGGGAATTGGGCTGCCTGGGACACCACCCCGCTCAAGATCAGCAACGCTACACCAGTCCCCACCGGGAACTGCGTGCCCAGGAACCCAGTGCGCGCCAGCATATCCAGCGTCCCGGCGTCAAAGATATCGCGGTACTGCAGCGAACCAGTGGCCGAGTACAACACCAGCAGGCCCAGCAGCAGGAACACGTCGCCCACTTTGGTTACCAGGAAAGCCTTCAGCCCGGTGCGGTAGGCCGGTTCCTCCTCGACCCGCAGGCCGGTCAGGAGATAGGAGCACAGTCCCATCACCTCCCAGCACAGGAACAGCATCAGCAGGTTGCCGGAGACCACCAGTCCCAGCATGCCAGCGGCGAGCAGGGAGAGGTAGGCGAAAAAGCGGCTGTAGCGCGGGTCGTCCCGCATGTAGCCCACGCCGTAGACAAAGACCAGCAGGCAGACAAGTGGCACCGCGAGCAGCATTACCGTCGTCAGCGGGTCAACCCACACGCTGGCCTCAAAGACGCCGGTGCCGGTGGGGAACCAGCCGGCGATACTCTCAAAGGCCGCCTCCCCTGCGCCCACCGGGAGCAGCGCCGCCTTCCAGAAGACGGCCTGCGCCAGGATGAAAGAGATGGCGGCAGCGCCGATCGCCAGACACCGAGTGGCGGTTCTGTTCCGGTAAGCCCCCAGGGCGATGGCTACAAAGGCCAGCAGGGGAAAGATTGGAATCAGCCAGGTCAGATTAAAAGTTGACATATCAATGAACTTGAGGTGCGATGCACTTTTAAAGTGCGTCGCACCTTAACTTGACAGGTCTACGTCCTCCAATGTGACGGTGTCGTGTGTACGCCGCAGGGCAACGACGAGCGCCAGGCCCACTGCAACCTCTGCCACTGCGATGGTGTACACGAACAGCGCGAATGCCCGCCCTGTTGCCCCCCCCGGCTCCAGGTAGCGCCAGAAGGCGACCAGGTTGATGTTGACCCCGTTGAGCATCAATTCGAGGCCCATCAGGATGGCGACGGCATTACGCCGCGACAGGACGCCGTAAACGCCCGTACAGAACAAGGCCGCCGCCAGGATGAGGTACCATTCCAAAGGAACCATGGTTATTACTCCGTTATCGTTCCCTGACGATTGCCGCCGCGCCGATGAGCGTTACCAGGAGCAGAACTGCGGCGACCTCGAAAGGTAACAGCAATCCCTGCGGGTCCACCAGCGCCTTCCCCAGGATGGCGATACTGTCTTCAGGCACCGGCCCAGGGGCTGCCGCCGTCCAATTGTGGCTCCAGGCCACCCATCCCAGCACGCCACACAGGGCCACTGCCACCAGCGCGGCTGCTCGCCACTGCCGGTTGCGTCCGGCGACGTTCTCATTCCCGTTCTTATCCCGCGTGAGAGTGATGGTAAAGATGATCAGGATTGCCATGCTGCTTGCATAGATGAACAACTGCACGGCAGCCAGGAAAGGGGCTTCCAGCAGCACGTACAGCCCCGCCACGCCAAAGAATGAGAGGATCAGGAACCACGTCGCATGGAGCACGTTGCGACGGGTCACCACCAACAGCGCCGCTCCTAACGCGAGCGCGCCGAAAATAATAAAGAGAACTTGTTCGACGGTCATTTGCTCAGCTCATTCATTGGTAAATTGGTAGACTTGTAAATGGGGCTCGTCGACACAGCCTTGCCTACCGGCGCCACCACGCAGATATTCACCAGTGCCGGTGGTACCAGGAACTTGCAGTTGAACTCTGGTGAGGATT
>JAUXFI010000215.1 GCA_030620125.1 Anaerolineae bacterium | reverse complement strand
GAGGGATACGCCCGGACGGTCTATGGTCAGGAGTGCGGCGCGGCCGACCCTTCGACAAGCTCAGGGCAGGCTATGCTGGCCCTGGCCGACGACCCACCCCGCTTCTTTGAGGCTTATCGGCGCGCCTTTCCCGTCGTCACCTACGAGACGATCAAACCCTGGATTGACCGGGTCATCGCCGGTGAGGTCGAGGCGCTGCTGCCAGAGCCGCCTGTCGCCTGGGCCATGACCAGGGGCACCACGCGGGGCACGTCGAAGCGCGTTCCCATCACCGATGCTGACTTGAGCATCCGTGCGGCCGCCGCTCGCGGTCTGCTCAACTATCTGCTGCGGACCGACCAACTCGACGCCCTCGGCGGCTACAGCCTCAACCTCAACTATCCCTCCGTCGTGGGCACGATGAACGTGGCCGGGCAGGAGACTCCCTACGGTTACAGTTCTGGCATCTACGTCCGGCACGCAGCAGCGGCCACCCCCGTCGAAATTCTGCCGGCTCAAGAGGAGATTGATGCCCTGGGTGGGAGCAACGCCCCCGATGCCTGGGAGCGCCGCTTTGAGATGATCTACCAACGGACCAAAGACGCACCCATCACGATGTGCGCCGGGGTCTGCCCCTCCATCATCGCGTTTGGGCATTTTCTCCATCGCCGCCACAAGGTGCTGCCCAAAAAGTTGTGGCGTATGCGCGTCACCGCCGCGGCCAGCCCCCCCGGCATCCACACCAAGTACAAGCCGGCTCTGCGCGCCCTCTACGGCCCGGTTGACGTGGTCGAGATGTACATCGCCACCGAAGGCGCCTTTGCCCAACAGCGGGACGAGCGCTGCCTGCTGGTACCCAACTTTGACTTGTACGTGTTTGAGGTACAGGTGGGGGGCGGACGGGTCAAGATGCTGCACGAGATGCGCCCCGGCGAGTATGGCAGCCTGATCGTCTCGACGCCGGTGTTGCCCCGCTACCGCATCGGCGACCTGGTGCGCGCCTTTGACCCGCCCTACTTTCGCTGCGTCGGTCGAGAGGGCCGTTTGACCAAAGTGCGCTATTGGCTCGACGGCATCGTCAACCTGGACTGGGGGCGCGCCTGATCATCAGATTCTCGGCACCAGGCTGCGGGCGACCTGTTTGCCGATGTAGCCCAGCATCCTGCGATACACGCGCCGCATCCAGTCGTTGCGCGAGAAAAGGCCCCGCACCAGATTGACCGGATGGAAATAGAAACTGGTAAAGGCCCAACCGGTATAGTACCAAACCTGCCGGCGGGTCATGTGCTGGGTGGGCATGAGGGCGTGGGTCATGTCGTAGCGAGCATAGTCGGCGGGGAGTTCGATCCACCCTTGGGCCACCGCCTCGTCAAATGCCTGGGTGCCGGGGAAGAGCGTGTACATCGTAAAGATAGGCTGGTCAATGCCGAGCCGCTTGGCAAAGGCCACTTTGTGCTCAAAGGTGCGCGGGCTGTCGCTGGGCATGCCGACGATGATCATCCCCTGGCAGACAATGTCGTTTTGACGCAGCAATCGCACGGCCTCTTTGACCGTCTCGGTGCCCAGTTGCTTGTTCAACTCCTCCCGCTGCTCGTCGCTGGAAGCCTCGATACCGATCTGCACCAGGCGGTTGCCAGCCCGCCGCATCAGTGGTAACAGGTCTTTGTACTTGACCAGCAGGTCGGCCCGCCCCTGGTAATACCAGTTGACGTCAATCCCGCGCTGTAGGATGCCCTCGCAAATGGCCGCTATGTGATCGCGGTCCACGTTGAAGCAATCGTCGCCAAACCAGATATTGTATCGCCCGTACCGGTTCACCAGAACGTCGAGTTGCTCGACGACCATCTCCGGGTCGCACGGGCGCCAGCCGCCGCGCCAAAAGGGCCACTCTGAGCAGAACGTACACTTGAAGGGGCAGCCCCGACTCGCCAGGACGGTGGCAAAAGGCCCACCCAGTGCGGGAAAGCGGTAGCGGTCCATCGGCAACAGGTGAAAGGCGGGCATGGGCAACGTGGTCACGTCCAGAGGGGGCGGAGCGGGGGTTTCCACGATCTGGCCGGCTCCGGCGAGCGCAGTCGAGCCGTCCCGACGGAAACTGATGCCCGGCACGCGCTCCAGATCGTCGCCGGCATCCAACGCCCGCGCCAGGTCCACCAGGATTTGATCCCCTTCGCCCCGCGCCACCACGTCCACCTGGGGCACCGCCTGCAACGTCTCCACGGCGGTAAAGGTCACGTGGGGACCACCCAGCACGATGGTCGCCTGGGGGGCCGCCTGCCGCGCGACGCGGACGGCGCGGCCGACTTGTGGCATGTAGGGCGTGTAAACGGTGATGCCGATCAGGTCAGGGCCGGTGCGGGCGATGGCCGCTTCCAGCCCCTTCCAACCGATCTCTAGCGCGTTGGCGTCCAGGATCTCGACCGGGATGTCGGCTTGTTCCAGGCAGGCGGCCAACTGGGCCAATCCCAGCGGTGGCGCCACCACATCCCCCATCATCTCCCAGGGGATCTTGGGGGGTTCAAGCAGGAGAACGCGCATATCAGCGGCGCCCGAAAAGGCCGCGCAGCAGTATGCCCACGCCGATGGCGATCAGGATCAACGGCCAGATCGCGATCCAACTAACCACTTCTCCCAGCCCGACGCCCAGCAGGATAACCCCGAAAATGAGGCTACCTGTCAGCGGCCGCCGGTAGGCTGGCACGAGCAGGCGAACGAGCACGCCCAGGAGCACGATCAGCCCCGCCCCGATAAAGCCGATAGACCAGGCTTCCAGGAACTCGAAGCGGACCAAAAGCCCAATGTTCTCCGCGAGGAGCACCATCCCGGCCCAGATGAGGATAAAGGCCCACACGACGGCATCAACCGGATCACGGCGCCATTTCTCGTCGGCACCCCATTCTCCCCCTCCTTTTTCCTCTTCCTTCTCTTCCTCTTTCCCGTGGTATTCTCGGTCAGACATAGTTTCTTCCTTAACTGGAACACGGTGCGTAAGCGCCCCCAAACCTCATCCCGAAACACCTTGCGCCGCACACACCGAGGAACGTCAACGGTTGTACATACCCGCTAGCGGCAAAGGGGTCGCGCTTCTTGCCAGAT
>JAUXFI010000199.1 GCA_030620125.1 Anaerolineae bacterium | reverse complement strand
GCGCACGTCCTCGAAACGCACGTCCTGAACAAAGTCGGTCAGGCGGGCTGTTACGGACTCCGGAACCAGGCCGGCCGCGTGCAGGCCAAGTCCGGCGACGACGAGCACGGCGACCAGCAGCAGTCCCCAGCGTGTCTTGCGCGGCAGCGCGACTGCCATCACCGACATCGCCGCCCCAAAGCCCAGCCACGCCCCCCGGCTCCAGGACATCGCCAGGGCAGCGAGCATCGGGAGGACAGCACCTCCAATGAGCAGAAGGCCGGTAGACTGGTAGATTGGTAAACTGGTAGATTGGTGGGTCGGGCGGCGTCTTCCCAGTTCACCAGTGTACCAGTTTACCAATTTACCTCGTATCGTGACGGCGACTATACCGATGGCCAACGATGCAGTCAAGCCCAGGTACCCGGCGTATGGATTGGGCTGCTCGAAGGTGCCGAAGGCGCGGTAGAAGCGCTCGCCGAGTGAGGTGATGGCGAAAGGCTCCGGTCCGTCGCCGCGCAGGCCGAATTGCCAGATGCCCACGCTGGCCTGGAAGAGTCCAGCCACGAGCAGCGTACCCAGCAGCCAGGGCAGGCGCTTTGGCGTGAGGTAGTCGCTGACGAAGAGGAATAGCAGCAAAATCTGTACCCACTTGACGAACTCGGGCACGCCGTAGATGGGCAGTTCGACCGCGTCCCAAAGGGAAAGCAGCGCCGCGCCGAGAAAGATGAGCAGTGGCAGGAGCAGGGATAGGGGAGGGTGGGGGAAATAGAGTTCGCGGCGGGCCAGGCCCCGCGCTAACCAGACGCCTAGCGCCAGCACGACGAAAACCTGGGCAATTTGGGCCGGCACCTCCGGCATCCAGGTGCGCAGGTAGGCCCACAGGGGACCGAGGAAGAGCAATGCGGCCAGCCCGACCAGCGGTTCGATCAAGGTCGCCACGCCGCCGACGACCAACACGACGAAGAGCACGCCATCCAGGGGCGTGAGTTGGATCAGCAGCAGGCCGGCGGCGAGGGCCAGCGCCAGCCCCAGGAGTGTGATCAGCGGGCCGTTCCAGGCCAGCGTGCGACTCGGTGCTTTATCCATTATCCCAGATTCTATCGTTGTCCTTTACTCGAAAAGTCGAGGTGATTAGTGATTATACCGCAGTGTGGCAAGATTGCCAGTTTCAGCCCCGCAGAGTGTTAGCGCCCAGCGGGGCTGCATTGAGCAAGTTGGGGTAGTAGTACGTTTTACCTATTGACTCAAACCGCTATAGCGACTATCATGGTTATACTTAACGCAATCACTGACAGGAGGTGACAATGAAAATTGCTTCAGCAGTGGTGGCAGTTGTTAGAGTTAAGAGAAAGGGGGCCTGGATGGATTGATGCTGATGGATTGTGAGACTTGAGGCGCGCTGGTCTTTTTAACGGACCAGCGCGTTTTTTTGCGGTTGGTTGTTGGGTATTGGATACTGGATGGAGGTTTGTCTGGTGGGGTGGTGGATGGTACAATACTGTCTGGGGAATGCTGATGTCAAGCAAGACTGCCACCTCGAGGGGGCCGGGTTTCCTCAAACGGCTTGCCATTGCTGGTATTAACCTGCTGACGCCACTGCACGCCGGGCTGATCGTCGCCTACTTTGCCCTGCGCTGGCTGGGTGGGGGTGATCTGTGGTTCGTGGATGCTCTCAGTTACGTCTTGCCCTGGCTGTTCGCCCCGCTGATCGTGTTGCTGCCGGGGGTCTTGCTCCGCCGCTCTCGCCTCTTGGCGGCCTTCATCGCCGCGCCCACGGCTCTTTTTCTGCTTACCTATGGCCACCTCTATCTTCCCCGCTGGCCGGTTCGCGCTGCTGGCCCGACGTTCACTGTGATGACCTACAACGTCCTGTACATGAATTCAGACGCCGATGGGGTCGCAGCCTCTATTGGGGCGCACAACCCGGACTTTTTCGGTCTGCGCGAGTTAGAGCCGCCTATGGCCCAGGCTCTCGAAAGCCGATTGGCTGAGCGATATCCCTACCACGAAGTGGAACCTGGCTGTGGCTTTTTCAGTCGCTATCCGATCCTGGAGTACGAAACTTTCCGTCTGGGTGGGGGTGAGGGGGACTGGGCGCAACAGTTCGTGCTGGATATTGAGGGCTACCGCGTGAACGTCCTCAGCGTCCACCCGCGCTCGCCGCCGCTGCGGGGTTTTCACCCTTTCGGCCTGCCGCTGGGCGTGCCCACCGGATTTGTCAATGAGGGGCGTGACGCCGACGTGCGCGTCCTGCTATCTCGGCTGGAGCGGGTGAAAAGTCCACTGGTCGTCATCGGCGACTTTAACCTGACCAGTCAGCAGAGCCTGTACGCGCCCTTGACGCGCCACCTGCGCGACACCCACCGCGAGAGTGGGTGGGGGATGGGGTTCACGTTCACCCGCTTCCCGCGCATCGGCCTCCCGATGTGGCGCATTGACTACGTGTTTCACTCGCCGGAGTTAGTGGCACTCTCCACGACGGTGGGGGATTACGGCGGGTCGGATCACCGGCCAGTGGTCGCCAGGCTGGCCTTTCGTGCGCCAGTACGGTAGATCATTCTCGATCAGGGGGCGCGCGTTGGGGACGCCTGGTTGGCCTGGGCTGCCATCTCCCTGGAGAAGACGTCGAACGCGGGCTGACCGTAGAGGCAGAAGACTACCCGCTCTAGCCCTGTCTCTTCCCCCAGGTACTCGATAGCCGCCTGCAGCATAACCCGTGCGGCTTCCTCCATCGGGTAGCCAAAGATGCCGGTGCTGATGGCTGGCAGCGCGATGGATTTCAGCCCGTGCTCGTCGGCCAGCCGCAGCGCGGCGCTCACTGCCGAGGCCAGCAGTTCCGCCGAGCGGGGTGTGCCGTCGTACACCGGCCCTACGGCGTGGATGATGTGGCGGGCCTTGAGGTCTCCGCCGGAGGTGATGGCCGCCGAGCCGGTGACGACCGGGCTGTGCTGGCGCACCCACTCGTCGCTCTCCCGTTTGAAGGAATTTGCCCCCTCAAGCAGTTCGGACTTGAACTGAGAGCCCCCTTGCCCGAAGGGAAAAGGGGGCTCTCGGACGTTGCTACGATCCCCCACTATAGTCCCGCAGCACGACGGGCAGGTAGATCGTCCAGGGGATCTCCGTGCGGTAGGTCACCCCGCCGATGATGGTGCCGTGGATGCGCTCAGTCACGTGCAGCGCGAACTCGGCGCCCGGCGGTCCGGTCAGGTACATCCGGGCCTGCTGCATCTCGCGCACGCCCATCGGCAGGCCGGCGACGGTGGCCGAGACCGGATGGGTGACGGAGATGCGAGTGGTGTCCGGTATCACCATGCCGCCCTCCACCGTGCCGCCAGCAGCCTGCCAGCGGGAGAACAGGTCGTGGCTGAACTCTAGGACGATGGTGCCGGTGGTGGGGAAGGTCCCCCGCTCGACGATCAGGTCCACCGAACCGGGCAGGTCGTACACGTTGCTCACCTCAAAGACGACGCTGGCTTGGCCAGTCTGCGCCAGCGAACGCATGCCGGCGGTTCCGCCCTCCAGGTCCACGACGTCGACGTTGCGCTGGGCGATGTTGTTGTCCCAGGGCACGTCGCACTCGTAGGTAACCGGGTCGTCGTTGGACCAGAAGCGGGAGAAGAGGCAGGTGTGGCCCTCGATGGGCGGCACCCAGGGGGTCTTGACCCACTTGCTCTGCCCCGGCGTCAGCGTCCCCACCGGGAGGGGCGCGGGGTTGATGAGTTTCCAATTGCCGCAGATGATGCCCGGCGAAGGCGCGTGCCAGTAGACGTTGACGTAGCCATCAGAGATGGCGGCGTTGCCGATGTTGCGCACCTTGACGTAGACATAGTTGGTCTGGCCGAGGATGGGGTCCTGGCAGCGGCGGACGTTGTCGTCCTGGTTGCGGACGACGATGTCGGGGCTCTGCCACCACTCGGTCGTAGGGACGGATCCGTCGTCGGCCGGGTGATCGCGGGTG
>JAUXFI010000058.1 GCA_030620125.1 Anaerolineae bacterium | reverse complement strand
GCGGGCCAGCCCCACGCCGTGCACCACCTCGACCACGCGACTGACGTCCTTGTAAGCCGCCGGGGCCTCCTCGGCCAGCCCCTTCATGCTCCCGGCGCGGACCACGATGCCTTGTTCCTCCAACTGATGCCTCAACTCGCTCCCGCGAACTTGCTTGCGGGCTCTCCTGCGGCTCATCACACGCCCAGCTCCATGGCAAGTCGAGCCAAAGGTCAGATCCATCGCTTTCTGCGTCCCCACCAGCACGTAGGAGGCAGTGCCCATTGAGCCCGGCACCAGCACCGGCTGGCCCACGTCACGATAGTCCTCTGGTACTCCCGGATGACCGGGTGGAAAGGCGCGAGTGGCTCCCTTGCGGTGCACGCACAGCTTTATCCGCTTCCCGTCCACCTCGTGCTCTTCGAACTTGGCGATGTTGTGAGTCACGCCATAGACCTGGAACACGTCAAAGTCCTTCACCTTGCCGGCCAAGACACGCTCGAACGCCTCGCGCACGCCCGCCACCAACACCTGCCGGTTGACGAAGGCATAGTTGACCGCGCAGGCCATCGCGCCGTAATAGTCCCGGCCCTCGGGGGAGGCGATGGGTGCGCAGACCAACTCCCGATCCGGCAGGTGAATATTATACTTTTGCACCGCCGATTGCAGCCTCCTCACATAGTCATCGCAGACCTGGTGGCCAAAGCCCCGCGAGCCGCAGTGGATCTGCACCACCACCTGGCCCTCCCACAGGCCAAAGGCATCCGCTACCTGCGGATCGTAAACCTCCTCCACGACATCAATCTCGATAAAGTGATTCCCTGCGCCCAGGGAGCCCACCTGCGGGCGGCCCCGCTCCTTAGCCCGTTCGCTCACCTTGCTGGGGTCGGCCCCGGGCAGGCAGCCGTTCTCCTCCGTGTGGGCCACGTCCTCCGGTCGTGCCAGGCCCCTCTTGAGCGCCCACTTTGAGCCCTGCGTCATCACTTCTTCCAGCTCCCGCCCGGAGACCCGCACGCGCCCCTTGCCCCCCACCCCGCTGGGGCAGGCCCGGTAGAGAGCCGCCGTGAGGTCCTGCAGATACGGCGCGATCTCCTCCTGTTCCAGATGCGTGCCCAGAAGACGAATCCCGCAGTTTATGTCATAACCGACTCCGCCAGGAGAGATCACCCCCGTATCCGCCCGCATGGCCGCCACGCCACCGATGGGAAAGCCATACCCCTGGTGGAAATCCGGCATCGCCATCGCGTACTTGACGATGCCCTGCAAGGTCGCGGTGTTGACCAACTGCCGCACCGTGCGGTCGCGGAAGGCGGCATCAAACAGTTCCTCGTCTCCAAACAACCGCGCCGGAACGCGCATGTCGTCCCGAAAGTCCTTCGGCAACTCCCAGATGTACTTGTCTACCCGTCGGAAATCCTTTTTCTGCGCCATTTCCTGCTTCTGTTCCTGTACCATCTCCCGCCTCCTTCACGTTTCACGCCTCACGCTCACACATCAAATACAATGATAGTCTCGTAGCCTTCGTCAGTGTGCACAATCTCCAGCTCGCTGAACGTGACCGCCTTGATGTGCCGCTGGTGCTTTCGCACTGCCCCCCCTCGGGCGACGGCCTGCAACCGGGTCGCAGTGACCTCGAGCACGTCGAAGCCAGTGAAAACGCAGCCATCCCGCTCGCCCAGGTAGAGCAACTCCCCCAGCCAGGCCACCAGCAGCGTCTCGATATCGTAAGCCTCCAACTCGATGGACCGCTCGACCGTCTGCACCACCTCGTCGGGATCGGTCAACTGACAGGCCATGCCATAGGCAGCGTTGGCGAACAACTCGGCCAGGTCGCGTCCCCAGACGCGAATAGCTATGTCGGCAGTGTGTTCGATCTCCTCAAAGCGCACGTTCATCCTGTGCCCATCCTACCACAAACCGGATGGCAAGGCAAGCAACTGCAGCAGCGCAGAGCCACCAGAGTTGGCATCCGCCACCGCCTGTGGTACACTACACTCATGACCATCAAACGATCCCTTTTCAGCGTCTACGACAAAACCGGCCTGGTGAACTTTGCGCGTCCGCTGGCTGAACGGGGAGTGGAACTCGTCGCCAGCGGCGGTACCGCCCGCGTCCTGCGCGAGGCAGGGCTGACGGTGCGAGCCGTCAGCGACGTGACCGGCTCCCCCGAAATCCTGGGCGGCCGCGTGAAAACGCTCCACCCCGCCATCCACGGCCCCATCCTCTCCCGCCGCACCCCCGCCGACCGGGCCGAACTCGCTGGCCTGGGTTGGGGCGAGATTGACCTGGTCGTGGTCAACCTGTATCCCTTCGAACAGACGGCAGCCAACCCCGATGCTTCCCTGGAAGAGGTCATCGAACAGTTTGACATCGGCGGCGTGGCTTTGCTGCGAGCGGCGGCCAAGAACTTTGCTCACGTGACCGTGGTGTGCGACCCCGCCGACTACGAGCCTATCCTGGCGCAGATCAAGGCCCAGGGGCAAGTCTCCCTGGAGACGCGACACCGGCTGGCGGTCAAGGCTTTCGCCCGTACCGCCGCCTACGACGCCGCCATCCACCGCTACCTGACCGGCGACGAGGACCTACTGCCAGACAGGTTGCTGCTGGGCCTGCGCAAACTGACCGACCTGCGCTACGGGGAGAACCCCCACCAGCGGGCGGCCCTGTACGCCCCGCGCGGAGTGGACGGCCCTCTCGACGGCAGACTGCTTCAGGGCAAGCCCCTCTCGTACAACAACCTGTTGGACCTTGACGCCGCCTGGCGGGCAGCCATCGCCTTCGAGCGGCCCACCCTCGTCATCGTCAAACACCTCAGCCCCTGCGGCATCGCTTCGGCGGACACCCTGGCCGAGGCCTTCCCGCTGGCCCTGGCTGGCGACCCGGTCTCGGCCTTTGGCGGAGTCATCGCCGCCAACCGGACCTTTGATGGCCCCACCGCCCGCGCTTTGGGCGACCTGTTCGTCGAGGCCGTCGCCGCGCCCGACTTTACCGGCGAGGCACGAGAGACGCTGAGTGCCCGCAAGGGATGTCGCCTGCTGGCGCTGGAGCGTGCGACGCCAGGCGAGGTCGAGATACGCAGCGTTCGAGGCGGGCTGCTGTTGCAAGAGCGCGATCAGGGGAACCAGGCCGAGTGGCGTGTGGTCACCCGCCGCGCCCCCACCGAGGCGGAGATGGCAGCCTTACGTTTCGCCTGGCGAGCCGTGGCCCACGTCAAGTCCAATGCCATCCTGCTGGCGCGAGGCGAGGCAGCAGTGGGCATCGGCGGGGGACTGCCCAGCCGGGTGGACGCGGTGCGGCTGGCAGTCACCAAAGCAAGCGAGCAGGCCCCGGGCGCAGTGATGGCCTCCGATGCCTTCTTTCCCTTTCCCGACGGCGTCGAGATAGCAGCCCAGGCCGGCGTGACGGCCATCGTCCAGCCCGGCGGCTCGGTGCGCGATCAACAAGTCATTGAGGCCGCCGAGCGGCTGGGGCTGGCGATGTGTTTCACCGGCGTGCGTCACTTTCGGCATTGAACCTCGCGAAGGTTACGTGCAACCCTGGCAACCAGTATGTTCGGTCGTATGAGACCACTCGGCCTGCAGATTCTCTGCCAAACCTTCACAAGGTTCACTCATGCAACCTTCCACGATGAGGTACGTAATAGAGTTGAGTGGAGCACACACGTGTGACCAGCGAGGCTGATTGGATCCAACTGGCACGGGAGGGGGACCAGATCGCCTTTGGGCACCTGGTCACATCCTACGAGACGCCCGTTTACAACCTGGCCTATCGGATGCTGGGCAACGCAGCCGAGGCCGAGGAAGCCGCGCAGGAGACATTCTTGCGGGTCTACACCCACCTGCGCAGTTACGACCCGCAGCGCCCTTTCCGTTCCTGGCTGCTGTCCATCGCCTCCCACTATTGCATTGACCGGTTGCGCCGCCGGCGGATCGCCTGGCTGCCTTTTGAGGACGAGATCGCCGCGCCCGTCCAGTTGACAAGTGCCAGTCCCAACCCAGAGACCGTCGTGGCGCAGCGAGAGCGAGAAGAACAGATACAACAGCTGCTGGCGGCTCTTTCGCCCGCCGACCGGGCAGCGATCACGCTCCGCTACTGGTACGACTATTCCTACGAGGAGATCGCCGAGACGCTGGACATGACGGTGAGCGCGGTCAAATCGCGGCTCTTCCGCGCCCGGCGCGGCCTGGCAAAGATGATGCAAGGAGAAACTGACGATGCGTTGTGAGCAGGCTGGCGAAATGATGTCGGCACAACTGGACGGCCTCCTCGACGGCACAGAGGTGGCCCTCCTGGAAAACCACCTGGCCGCGTGCAGCGTTTGTCAGGCCGAGTGGTATGGATTCCAGGCACTCGACCGCCTGCTGGCCCCCGCCCCGATGGTCCGCGCACCGGTCCGCCTGCGGGTACAGGTTATGGCCCGCCTCAACCGGAGGGGTCAGGCGCGTCGGGCGATCATCGGTGGTACGGCGCTGGCATTGGGGACAGTGGCGCTGGCGCTGCTCGTGCTGGCCCCGGCCTTTGGCGGGTTATTGGGTGCGATAGGCCTGGCACCAACGCTGTTGAGCGGCGGCCCAGAGACCCTCATCCAGTTCCTGGCCCTCCTGGGAGCGCTAGGCCGGACGTTGCTGGTGCTGGCAGGACAATTCGCCGTCCCTATCGCCTGCCTCGGCCTGGGCAGCCTGGTGATGGCGCTAATGCTAAACGGTCTCTGGATAGGCGCGCTGCGCCGCGTCCGAGCAGTGTAACAACACAGGCTTGCAGTTTGCAAATGACATTTTGTCACAGGAGGTACAGGTGAAACACATTACACTTATGCTGGCAGCACTTTTGCTGATTGGCAGTAGCATCGCGTGCTGCACAATGCCGCAGTTGCCAGACTTGTCAGACATCGAAATCAACGTGCCAACCATCCAGGTCGGGGAAGTGCAGGACACGCAAGTAACCATTCCCCTGTCGGGAGCCAAAATGGTCACCGCCGATATCTTCTTCGGCGCTGGCGAACTAGAGATTGAGGCCGGAGTCTCCGATCAACTACTCTCTGGCCACTTTTGCTACAACATCGAGCAATGGCAACCAAAGGTGACCTACGAGGACGGCGCGCTGACCATCGAGCAGGGCAGCTTTGATAAAGAGGACTGGGGCATTCCTACCGGAAACACGCGCAACGAGTGGAAGCTCGAGTTCTCGCCCGATGTACCGCTCGATATGAACCTCAAGATCGGCGCCGGGGATAGTAATCTCGACTTTACCGGGCTGCAACTGACATCACTTGACCTGGACGTAGGCGCGGGAACCTTTGACGTGCACTTCGGCGAGCCGAATAAGGCCAAGATGAGCGATCTCACGCTAGATGCTGGGGCCTCCAAACTGGAGATAACCGGCATCGGCAACGCCGGCCCGGAGCGAGTGGAGGTTCAGGGTGGGGTTGGCGACATGACCCTGGACTTTGCGGGAAATTGGCCCCGTTCAGCCGACGTGCAGATCACAGCCGGCGTCGGCGCGGTCACCCTGCGCCTGCCCGACGACGTGGGCGTGCGGGTTGAGACCGAGGGCGGGCTGATGAACGTTGACGCATCCGGCTGGCAGCGTTTGGATGGCGACTATGTCAACGATGCCTTCGGCGAGGCGGACATAGAATTGCACATCCAGGTCACGACGGGCATCGGCAACCTGCGCCTCATCAAAGTATCCAATGACTAGACACAGCCCACGGAGGTGAGATAATGCACAGACGACGCTTTACCTGGCTCATCTTGCTGCTGGCTGCAGTGCTACTGCTCCCCGCCACGCCTGTCCTGGCAGACAGTGATCCACCAGACGACGACGGCGTCGTCATCTGGAACGAGGATTACACGCTAGAAGAGGGCCAGCGGCTGGATGGAGACCTGATCGTTTTCAACGGCGACGTGACCCTGGAGCCTAGCAGTTGCGTCGAAGGTTCCGTCATCGTCTGGAACGGAAATGCTGACGTGGAGGGCACCATTGAGAAGGACCTGGTCGTTTCCGGCGGGGATATCTACCTGGGCGACGACGCCCAAGTGGAGGGGGACGTGGTATGCAGTTGGAATTGCGAGCTTGAGCAGGAAGAACAAGCCCGCGTGGACGGGAGTATCGTCGCGGGCATTCCACTGCGTGGCTTCCCGGCGGTGTCATCCCTGCCCACCCTCAGGGTCTCTGGCCTCGAACGGGTCTTGGGCTGGATGTTCAGAGCCACACGCAGCATAGTCGCGATACTGGTAATCGCAGCAGTGGCAGGGCTGGTAGCGTTGATCTGGCCCCATCAGACGGAGCAGGTTAGGCGAGTCGTGGCCGGTGCCCCGTGGCCCAGCCTTGGGATCGGCCTGCTCACAGTGATAGCCGTCACTGCGCTCGTCATCGCCCTGACGATAACGTGTTGCCTGTCCCCGATCGCGGCGCTGGCGACACTCGCTCTGGGCGCGGCCGGGCTGTTCGGCTGGATCGGGGTCGGCGCACTGGTCGGAGAGCGGCTGCTACAAGCCTTCAATACCCGCGATATCGCCCCATTGTGGGCCGCCGGACTGGGGACACTGATCATCACGCTAGTCGGTACAGGGCTGACCGCTACCTTCTGCCTGGCGCCGCTTGGGTGGCTCCTACTCTTCATCCTGGGCTGCCTGGGGTTGGGCGCTGTGGTATTGACCCGTTTCGGCACGACGCCCTACGGCCCAGATCACCGCACACCACCCCCGCCGGTGTCCCCGCCGGCGCCCGTCGAAACTCCCGAACCCCACGAGCCACCACAAGAGGAAACCAGAAGCGAATAAGCAAAAGACACCTGGTCCGTGCAACCTAAAGCCGGGGAGTTCCCTTTGAGAACTCCCCGGCTTGGTTTGTTGGCTGCCACCACCACTCCCGGCCCCGATGCTTGACACTTGCCGTAAGAGCCATCCTGGTGTAACATAGGCCACGCCGTGCTCACCCGCGAGGAAGTAGGACAATGGCCAATCAAGACAAAATCCTGGTAATGGACGACGACTCTACAACTGTACGAAGCAGAGCGGGAGCAGCGCAAGCTGAAAGGCGCACTATGACTACCAGGCACATCCTCATCGTGGACGACGAGCCCAAAGTGGCTTTCTTCCTGGGCAGGGCGATGGAGCGCTCGGACGAGAACTACCGCGTCAGCGTCGCCCACTCCGGAGAGGAAGCGTTGGAGGTGCTCAACCGCTCCCACGTGGATCTACTGATCACCGACCTGCGTATGCCGGGCATCAGCGGGCTAGAACTGATCCGCTGGGTGCAAGCGTCCAGCCCGCAGACACGCACCATCCTCATAACCGCCTACGGCAGCGACCAGGTGGAGGCAGAGGCCCGCCGCCTGGAGGCCTACCATTACATCACCAAGCCATTCGACATCGGCGATTTCACACAGGCCGCGCAGGAGGCGCTGCGCGACGTAGCCATCAGCCAGCCGGGTTTCACCATCCTTTCTGACAAGTCCTTCGAGGCCATCACCCGGCAACTGGAAGACCTGCGCCACGACGTCGGCGCGCAGTGCATCTTCCTGGCCGACATGCTGGGCCAACGTCTGGCAGAGGTCGGAGTCACGACGAGGCTCGACGTCGCCGCCTTACTCTCTCTCCTGGCCGGAGGCTTCGCCACCACCAACACACTGGCCCGCCACTTTGGCAGTGGTCAGTCAGTCAACCTCAACTTTCACGAGGGCACACGCTACGAGATCTACTCGGCCAACATAGGCGATAACCTCTTTCTGACCATGGTCTACGACCGGCGAGTCCAGGCCAGCCGCATCGGTCTCGTCTGGCTCTACACGCGGCGCACAATTGAGGGCTTGCTCTCCATTCTCTCGACCGCCGAGGCCCCCGCGCCAGCCCAATCCCTGGACACCGACTTTGGCTCCTCCTTGATGACAGAACAGGATACGCTCCTCACAGACAGCCCCCACCCCAGCCCTCCCCCACCAGAGGAAGGGGCACTCCAACCTAGCCACCTCCCACCAGAGGAGGAGACACTCGAACCCAACCTCTCTCACCTCCCCCCTATGGGGGGGACTGAGGGGGGGAAGCAAGAACTATTCGACATAGAAACTGCCATTGCGCAGGGGCTCATCCCCGCGAACCTGGACATGCAATTCATCGAACAGTCAGAACGCGAGCCGTGATAGTCGCACATGGCCACTACTACCGCCGCGCGACCAACCGGGCAGTCAGACAGATCAGACAACTGCTGTCCTGACCCCACGTAGCCGAGTGAGGCAGGAAAATGGACCAAGAAACCGTGCTGATCGTCGAAGACGACGATGAAATACGGTGCTTCCTCCGCGACTCCATATTGAGGCCAGCCGGCTACCGCGTGCTGACGGCCAGCGATGGTGAGGAAGGGTTGGAGCGTGCTCTGACCGACAAGCCTGACCTACTCCTGTTGGACCTGATGCTGCCCCGCCTCTCAGGGCTGGACTTGTTGAGCCTGCTACGAGAGCGGGGCTGTCACATTCCGACCATCATACTGACCGCCTACGGCTCCGAGGAGGCGATCCTCAAGGCGTTCCGCCTGGGAGCGAAAGACTTTTTGCAAAAACCTTTTGGCGTGGACGATGTGCAGACTGCCATCGAAAACGCGCTGGCGGAGGAGCGGCTGCGGCGAGAGAAAGAGAATTTGACACAGTCCCTGGCCCGGGCCAACCGACGACTGCAGCGGCAGGTACACAACTGGGTCGCCCTGCACGACATCGCCCAGGCTATCACTTCCACGTTGGAGGAGTCTGAGGTTCTCCGGCGGGTCATGGAGAACGTCAACCACATTCTACAGGTGGAGGCAGGCTCGCTCCTCCTCCTCGACCAGGCAACAGGCGAACTAGAGTTCACGATCACGCTCAAGGGAGACACGGCACACTTCTCTGATCTGCGCCTCAAGCCGGGCCAGGGAATCGCCGGTTGGGTGGCCCAGCACGGCCAACCACTCCTGATCCCCAACGTGCGCCGTGACCCCCGCTTCTACTCCCAGGTAGATCGAGACACAGGATTCCTCTGCCGCTCAATCCTTTGCGTGCCGCTAAAGGCCAAAGGCCAGGTGATTGGCGTGCTCGAAGTCATCAACAAGCAGAGCGAACTGGAAAGCCCCTCCTTCACGCAGGAGGACCTGGAGATGTTGACGATGTTAGCCTCGTGGGTAACTGTCGCGGTGGAGAACGCGCGGTTGAATCGAGACACACGAGAGGTAGCAGCCACGACTGCGCTGAGGCAGACAGTCGCCACGCTGGCCCATTACATCAACAACCGGCTGATGACCTTCTCCCTCGAACTGGATAGCCTGGAAATGGAAGGCTCAACTGACCAGAAGACCATGAGCACGATGATTGTGTCGGCACGCGCGTGCATTCGGGAGGTCTCTGGCATCGTCAAGGCTCTGGATCGGCTGGAAGAAATACACACGGTGTCCTACGTGGGCACAACAAAGATGATAGACATCGAAGGGACGCTGAAAGAGCAACTGCGCCACTCACCCACCCTGGCGAAGGTTGCGAATGAGCACTGACAGCAAAGTAGTTTGGGATGGGCAAAGGCATTTCTGGCCCGAAACCCGCTCGCAAACCTTCGCCAGGGTCCCCATCACAGCGCCGGGCTGGCCAGCCGGGAGACCTTGACCCCCGCCTCGCGCCAGGTGATTTTCGAAATCCCCAATTTCTGACGCAGCTTGTCGGCCGGCATCTCCGCCCGGTAGTCACGCACCGCGCAGGTCCAGCGCAGCATCTCGAAGGATAGACCATGAGAGAGTTCAGCTCGCCGGGCCACGTCCGCCAGGACGTACTCCAGGTTGCGGGCAGTGCAAGAAAAGAGCGCTTCCTGCAACTGACGCTGAGCGCGGTATTCGGCCAGCACTGCCGGCCACCACACCGGCAGGCGCAGTTTGCGCTCCTTGTGACGACGACGGGGATTGGCATAGCGCACCCATAGCACCGGCTGGGTGGGATCGCCAAAGTCAAGGTGATTCATCACAATGCTCATGCACTCGCCCCTCTTGATGCCAGTGTGGAGAATCAACGTCACCAGCAGATGAGGACGAGCATCGGGCTTTTCGCCGTGACGCAGCTCCTGAGTCACCCCCAATATCTGCTCGACCTCGACGTCGGAGAGAATCCGGGGCAGCGGCGTCATCACCGGTTTGTGAATCACGGCGTCCGCCGGGTCAAAGGCAAGCACCTCCGTCTCTGCCAGCCGGCCAAAGAAGACCTTTAGCGTGGTCACGCGCCGGGCCAGCGACTTGGGATTGC
>JAUXFI010000023.1 GCA_030620125.1 Anaerolineae bacterium | reverse complement strand
CCGTACTTGACCATCGCTGGCCGCTCGACGCCGAAGCCGAAGGCGAAGCCGCTCCACTCGTCGGGGTCGTAGCCGCCGTTTTGCAGCACGACCGGACGCACCATCCCCGCGCCACCGATTTCCAGCCAGCCAGAGTACTTGCACACCCGGCAGCCTTCCCCATCACACAGGATGCAGTCCATGTCCGCCTCAATGCTGGGCTCGGTGAAGGGGAAGTAGGAGCCGCGAATGCGAATGCGGCGCTCCGGCCCGTAGAAGCGGCGGGCGAACTCGGTCAGCGTGCCGATCAGGTCGGTCAGCGTGATAGCGCGCCCCACCGCCAGCCCCTCCACCTGGTAGAACTGGTGCTCGGAGCGGGCGCTGATCTGCTCGTAGCGGTAGCACTTGCCGGGCAGGATGACGCGGATGGGCTCGGGGTGGCGCTCGCGCATCACCCGAATCTGCCCCGGCGAGGTGTGCGTGCGCAGCAGCACTCCGTCGCTGATCCAGAAGGTATCCCACATATCGCGGGCCGGGTGATCGGGCGGCATGTTGAGCAGCCCAAAGTTCAGTTCGTCGCTCTCGACGTCGGGCGACTCGTAGACCTGGAAGCCCATCGCGGCAAAGATGGCGTAAATCTGGCGCAGCGTCTGGGTGGTGATGTGCAGGTGACCGGGGCCAACAGGACGGCCCGGCAAGGTAACGTCAATCGCGCTTTTTTCCAGTTCGTGCTGCATCTCCCCCTGGCGCAGTGCTTTAGCGTGGGCTTCGTAGGTTGCCTCCAGCGTCGTCTTGGTTTGGTTGGCGGCCCGTCCAAAGGCCGGGCGTTCCTCCTTTGGCAGTTCCCCGACTGAGCGCAGCAGCAGCGTCAGCGCGCCTTTCTTGCCCAGGTAGCGCCGGTGCCAGTCGGTTAGTGTATCACTGTCTTTTACTTCTTCCAGCGCAGCAAGGGCTTGCTTTTCCAATTGGCTCAATTGATCGAGCATCGGCATCCCCCCATCCAGTATTGAGTATCCAGAACAACAAACGCCCTCGTCCCTTGAGGACGAGAGCGCAACACTCCCGCGGTACCACCTCGCTTGACCGGCCACGCCGGCCCTCTCATTCCACCGACAGTGCCCGTAAGCGCGATCGGCTGCCCGTTAACGCTGGGCCTGCGGAGCGGGCTACTTGCCATCCGGTTTCACCCGTCGGCTCGGGAGCGAACTTTGGCGGGCTTCCTCCGAGCGAGGCTCTCAGTCCACGGCCCCGCATCCCTGGCGGTCTCCCTCCGCTTACTCTTCTCCGTCACAGCCTTTACGACGATTTGTTGTACGCTGCATTATGCCGCAAAAGTCTCCTCTTGTCAAGCCTCCGATTTAGATCACGCGCGTTGTCAACTGCCTCAAGCGTCTACCGCAGTCACCAACTGCCCGTCCGGTTGCTCTGCCAGTATTCCGATCTCTGTCATTAGTGCGAGAGTCTCTCGTGCCTCGGCTTCGTCAAGCTGGCTGATGGCAAACCCGACGTGGACAATGACATAGTCCCCTACCTGGGCTTCGGGCACGTAGGCCAGGCAGACTTCCCGGGTCACTCCTCCAAAGTCCACCTTGCCCATTCGCATTAACTCGTCTTCATTGACTTTGGTGATTCGCGCCGGTATTGCCAGGCACATGTTTTCTCACCTCGCTCAGAACTTGAGAGTTTGAAATCTTCCAGAATTCCGATTGCCACGGGTGCAGTAAAGCGTGAAACGTAAGGCTTACACGACGCAAAATCATCACGTTTCACGTTTCACACCGGTGGGAGAGTTGTTTTCCCGGAACTCTTTTATCTCGCTTCGTAGCCAAGCTAACCATCTGTTCATTCCCTCTCCAGTCTTGCAGGAGAGGGGAAAGAAGGCCAGGCCGGGGTTGAGCACTTGTACTCCCCGGCGGAAGTAGTCCACGTCAAACTCGAAGGATGTCAACACGTCCATTTTGTTCAGCACCAGGCCATCCACCCCCCGGTACATCACCGGGTACTTGTAGGGCTTGTCGTCCCCCTCCGGTACGCTGGCGATGAGGACGCTGCGGTGCGCCCCCAGTTTGAAACTGGCAGGGCAGACCAGGTTGCCCACATTTTCGACGATGAGCAGGTCTAGCTCCTCCAACGGGAGTTGCGGCAACGCGCTCTGGAGCATTGCCGCGTCCAGGTGACAGGTGCCGCCGGTGTTGATCTGGACCGTGGGGACACCCAGCGCGGCGATGCGGTCGGCGTCCAGTGTGGTAGCGATATCACCGTCCACCGCGCCGATGCTGAATTCTTCCCGCAGCCCCTCTATCGTGCGCGTGATGAGGCTGGTCTTGCCGGCGCCCGGCGAGGCCATCAGGTTCACAGCAAAGATACCTGCCGTATCCAACCGCGCCTGGTTGGAGGCCGCCAGCCGGTCATTGGCGCTAAAAATCTTCTCGACGACAGACACTTTTCTTGTCATTCACTCTACCTGCTTTAATCCACCTCTATGCTCTCCAGCCGAAAGTCGTTACCTCCTGCGGCGGCGACACGTTTTTCGCCACAGGCTGGGCAGGCGTACTCCCGGCCGTTGAGTGGAAAAGTATGGTCACAGCCCAGGCAGCGTAATGTTGCCGGTACGCGCTCAAAGTGTAACTCTGCCCCTTCGGCGATGGTGCCCTGGCTGATGATGTCCCAATAGAATTGCACCGAGTCGTCCACGATGCTCGCCAATTCACCAATGACCAGGTTGAGCCGGGTGATGCGCTGGGCGCCGGCCCGCTCCGCGTGGCGCAGCGCGATCTCTAGCACACTCTGGGTAACAGACATTTCGTGCATGGGCGTCCCTTCGACAGGCTCAGGGCAGGCTCCTTCGACAGGCCCAGGGCAGGCCCTATGCTCATCCGAGGACAGGGCGCGGGTTGGTAAGATGTTGACAGTATACTCGAATTGACCTCAACACACAAACAGGATGCGGCACTCGATTATGTCACTCCCACGGTAGTTGACAGTGCCCACTGCCGATGGTAGAATCAGCACTGCTCCCCATAACCTAGCCTAGCGAAAGAGGAGGGTACTAACATGATGAGCGATAGGATTCCAGTACGACGTCTGGCGTGGGCATTGCTGGCAGGAACCTCGGCACTGCTGCTCACGGTGGGTCTGTTGCTGACGGTCTCCCATTTTCGGGCCCTGGCCCAGCCGTCGGCGGAGGTCGCAGTAGCGAACCTGGAAGTGCAAAAGGATGTGAACACAAG
This sequence comes from Anaerolineae bacterium, assembly GCA_030620125.1. Next base: position 11,936 of record JAUXFI010000023.1, on the reverse strand, counting down.
CGTGGCAGCACCGGGCGATACGTTGATCTACACGATCAGGGTATGGAATACCGGAGGCGACCCAGCGTCCGCTTGGCTCACCGACATATTGCCGGTCGAGTTAACTTTTGTCACTGATAGTCTCACTGCTACCGTCGGCACTTTTGGTGTCGAGAATGGTGTCATCACCTGGTCACATTCTACCCTGGGATACCAAGCCTGGATCACCTTCAGCGCCCAAATCTCCCCCGAGATCACCTACGCCAACGTCGTCAACACGGCCGAGGTCACTGGCACAGGTGAACTGCTCACGGATTCGGCTTCGACAGAAGTGGGACCGAGTGAGTTGGAAGCCTCCAAGTCCGTCTTCCCCTCCTCGGCCTTCCTCGGTGGGCAACTGGCCTACACTGTCCGCATCACCAACACCGGCAGTACCTCCGTCGCGGGGGCCTGGATGACCGACGATTTGCCGCCGGAAGTGAACTATGTCGCTGGTAGCCTTGATGCCACAAAGGGGAGTTGGGGAGAAGCAAGCGACATCGTCACCTGGACTGGCTCGCTGGCCCCGTCGGAAGCGGTTGCCGTGACTTTTGCTGCCGAGATCGTTTCCACGTTGAGCGAGGAGACTCGATTCACCAACACGGCCGAGATCACTGGCGCGGGAAGCCTGGTGACGGCCTCTGTAGGAGCGACGGCGATTACCACTTGCACGCTGTACTTGCCCATTATCTCCCACCATTGGCCGCCTATCCTTTTCCTGAACCCCATCCCGACGCCCGGTGACAACAACTCTTACATCGTCAGTTGGTCGGGTATGACCGGGATTGATCGGTACGTGCTTCAGGAGGCAACAGACGCCGACTTTGTCAATGTCACGCAACTGTATACGACCACGACCGAGACTTCCCAATCCATCGAGAAAGGTGCGACGTGTGGCACATACTACTACCGCGTGCGCGCCGACGACGATGACCGCTGGGGTGAGGGGCCATGGAGCAACGTCGAGTCGGTCTCTATTGGCTACTTTGACGATTTCAGCGACTCCAGCAGCGGGTGGGCCGACGATAGTGGCCCGCTGAAGGACGATACCGGAGAGACTCTCGCCCATTGGTATCGAGGTTACTATAATGGTGATTATCGCATCTACGTAGAGAACGTACCAGGTCCGGGGCCTTGGGACTGGTTCAAACAGCCGGATGCCCTGGCTCCTCATAGCCCTTCGAGTGACAAGTACTGCGTCGAGACCTATGTCAAGTTCCAGCAAGGATACTTTTGGGCGAATATGGGAGTAGTCTTTGGCGCTGATGAGACCAACACCAAGCTTTACGCTCTGTGTTTGAGTCAGGATGCTGATGAGAGTAGGCTAGGCTTGTTTCTCGTACGACAGGATGACTACGATTTCCCTGAGCTAGGCTGTGCCAGACCGGAATTTAAGATAGACGTGTCTGATCGCGCAGGCACTAGTCGTTATGGTTGGAATCGGGTACAAGTTGGTGTGGACGGAGACACAGTCACGGTCTACGTCGGTGGTCTTTACAAGGGTCAATGGACAATGGATGGTCTAAGTTCTATGACGCGAGTCGGTGTGGTCGGTGGGACTACCGAGATCCCTCCTATAGACATCCGTTTCAGCGAATTCAGGGTAGTGTCGAATGTAGCCTGTACACCATGATTTAATCTGGATGTGTTTGATAGTACGCTGGACGATCAACCTCATCGGCGTGGGTGCCGCTTACCTGACCTACTGCTTGGGAACGCGATTTCGCCAGACTCAGTAGATCCAATTTTGCTTGGCCTGGATCGCCAGATCCAGGCCAAGAGCGGGGATTTGGCAATCTCCTCAGAGTAAATTTGGATCTACTGAGACTGGCTTATTGGTCGTAAGGGGGCAGCGTTGGTCGCATCCAACCCACCTTTTGTTTGCCTGAGCGATGTGACTAACAACGACACCGTGGCAGCGGCAAGGGACGGCTGTCAGTTGGATGGCTGTGTGCTTCTGCATGGGGTCCGGGTGGTGGGCGATGAGTAGACGGGGAGAGTGGGTGACCATCACCTTGATTCTGTTGCTGGCCGCTGTGCTCCGCTTCTGGATGTTGGGTAAGGTGCCACCCGGACTGTTCCACGACGAGGTTATCAACTGGCTTATTGCGCGCGACATTCTTGCTGGGCATCACGCCGTTTATTTCACCGCTGGCTATGGCCGCGAAGCGCTCTACCAATACGTCCTTGCTGTAACCGTCGCCCTCTTCGGTAGCCACTGGCTGGGGCTTCGCTATGCTTCTGTCACCTTCGGGCTGTTGGGCCTGGCAACTACGTATGTGCTCATCCGGCGTCTATTGGGTGCGCGTACCGCTCTGCTGACCGGCGGATGGCTGGCCTTATCCTTCTGGCCCCTCTTCTACGCCCGCACTACGCTGCGTGCGATCTCTCTACCTTTCATAGCCGCCCTTTCTGCCTATTTTCTCCTCCGTGCTGTTAGACCATCGCCGTCCCAATCCGCCAGTCCGCCAGTTTACCAGGGTATCAATTCTGGATGGGTCAATTGGCTACTTGCGGGGTTCTTTCTTGGCCTTTCTCTCTATACCTACATGTCCGCTCGCGTTCTACCCGTCATCCTCATCTCATTTCTCATCTATCTCTTCCTCATTCACCGATCTGCTATACCTTGGTCCGGCCTTCTCATATTTCTCCTCACGGCTGTCATCGTAGCTGCGCCTTTCGTAATCTGGCTGGCAGCTCACCCCGGTGCCGAGTATCGCATCGGGGAGGTACGGGAGCCGCTGGATAGATTGTTTGCTGGAGATCCGTCGTTGGTGTGGCAGAACATTATCGCTAATCTCAAGTTTTTCACCTTCGCTGGAGATCCTTGGCGGCATCAGAATCTCCTGGGTCGCCCTGTCTTCGCTGATACTGTCAGCGCAACGCTCTTTTACGCTGGATTGCTCATTGCGCTTTGGCGCTGGCGTGACCCTCGATATGGCTTTCTGCTCATCTGGCTGTTTGGTGCGCTCGTGCCCAGTATCGTCTCTTCCGTGGCTCCCAATTCTGCCCGTGACATCCTTGGACTGGTGGTTGTCTTCGTCTTCCCTGCGCTCGCTCTCGTTGAGGCAGATCGTTGGGTTAGGCGAAGCGTGCAGGATAAGAGAAATGGGAAACAAGCTCGTTGCTTCCTGCCCCTTGCTTGTCGCTTTCTACTTCCTGCTTTCTGCTGCCTGCTTTTCGTCCATTGTCTTTTTTTGACTGTTCGTGACTACTTTGTTCGCTGGCCTCTCGACGATGTCGCCCGTTTTTTCTACCAGGCAGACTTGACCGCTGTGGCTCACCGGCTGGATAGGCTGCCACTGGGTACGCCCGTCGCTGTCGCGGGCTTATCCGTATACTCGATGGATGGTCCTAGTCTGGAACTGATCACACGACAGGATGTACGCGGCGTCCGTCTGTGTGATACTCGTGAGACCCTCGTCGTCCCTGCCGGGCTCGATGTCTGGCTATTCGTTCCTCAAGTTGTTCCCTTTGATACTGAGCTTCAGGAGCGGTTGCTAAAGTGGGGAGCGGTGGCGGAGGCTGATTCGCAGTCATCTTTCACAAGTTATCATTTGTCCAACGATGCGGCTTTGCGCCGCGACCTACGCCATCTGGAAAGCTCCGTCGCCTCGCCCAACGGCGTCCCTGTGATGCTCCCTGTCTCCTTCGGCGGGCAACTGGCCTTCCTGGGCTACGAGTGGCTGCAACAGGTCCCCGCTCCCGGTGGTACCCTGGCCTTGCTGACGTACTGGCGCGTTGAGGAACCTTTCCCAGAACAGCTCAAGGTCTTTGCGCACCTGATTGGGGAGTCCGGTGGATCTGTCGCTCAACACGACGGGCTGGGTAGTCCGCCGCATGGGTGGGCAGCCGGCGACCTTGTCATTCAGAAGCATGTCATCCCACTTCCTGCCGACCTTCCCCCTGGACAGTACGATCTCCAAGCGGGGGTCTACGATGTGGTTACCAACGTCCGGCTACCTATGCTGGCGGCAGACCGTTTGCTGCTATACTCGTTTGAGGTTGCGAAATGAATGCGTGTCGGAATGTACATCTACCCCGGCCTGGAGAACGTCCCACTGCTGGACGAAGACGGCGTGCCGGAGGGGGAGTGGGTGGAAATCGGCCCGCTTCGGCTGGAGGAGTAAGACATGTGCGCAGTTCAAGCGCAAGGTAAGCAGACAGGATGGATGGGTAAGACGTGGCGCAACGCCTGGCCGTTGGCGGCCCTGGCACTGCTGTGCGCAACGTTCTATTGGGACGTGTTATGGCTTCCTGCTGACCGCATCGTCGCGGGCAATGACCTATCCAACATGTTTCTGCACTGGCTCCGCTTTGCCGTTTCTTCGATCCAGCAAGGCCACTTTCCCTTGTGGAACCCCTATCTCTTTTCGGGCTTGACCTTTATCGCTAATCCCCAGCCGGCGCTGTTCTATCCCCCCACCTGGCTGGCGCTGCTGATGCCCATCACCAGAGCGCTTGGCTGGATCATTGTGCTGCATCTGTGGCTCGCCGGCGCTGGGATGTACGCCTGGCTGCGCGCGGAAGGAGCTTCTGTTGCGGGGGCGTTGCTCGCTGCCGTCGCCTTTGCTTTCAGTGGCTACTTTTTCGTGCGCGTGCGCGCCGGCCACCTGGGTGTCATCACCACCGGGGCCTGGCTGCCGCTGTTGCTATGGGTCTGCCGCTGTGCCGTGAAGCATCGCTCGTGGAAACTCGCCGTCGTGGGAGGGCTGCCCGTCGGGCTTTCTCTCCTGGCGGGCCACACTGCCTCGTTCATCTACGTGGCGCTGGGACTGGTCGCCTACGCCGCCTTCCGTGCCTGGGAACGCTGGCGCGAGGAGCGTTCGGCACTCCAATCTCCACTCTCCAATCTCCATTCTCCGTTGCTTCCCCTGGCCTGGGCGGGTCTCATGTTGCTCGTTGGGCTGGCCCTGGCGGCAGTGCAACTCTTCCCGCTGGCCGAACTGGCGCTGCACTCGACCCGGCAAGCCGCGCCGAGCTACGAGTTCGCCACCCGCTTCTCCTGGCCGCCGGGGTATCTGCTGACCCTGTTGGTACCCAACTTTTTCGGCGAGCCAACCTACGCCGGGTACTGGGGCGACGGCATCTACGACGAGTTCATCTTTTACGTCGGCGTCCTGCCGTTGCTACTGGCGCTCCTGGGGCTGAGACTACGCCACCGGCTGGCCCCATTCCTGGTTGCGCTGGGCCTGGGCGCGCTGTTGCTGGCCTTTGGGAAATACGGGAGCCTGTATCTTCTGTTCTACCGCTTCGTACCGCTATTTCGGATGGCGAGAGCGCCGGCTCGCGCTGGCTTTCTCTTCACGCTGGCTGCCGCCGCGTTATCCGGCCTGGTGGTGACGGTGCTCCAATCCTCCGCCGGGGATGAAGACGAGAGGCGGGTGCGACTATTGGAACCGCTAAAGTGGCCATTGGTGCTGACCGTGGCGGGAGGCGCGCTGGTATTGGTCGTGGCCGGATTCGTGGCCTTTGCCCTGGGACGAGAGACGAACCCGGCGGCAGGGCGGCTGTGGCACCTGTCCAACCATGTGGCGCTGTTCCTGTTCTTCTTCCTCCTGGCGGCTGGTTTCCTTGCCGCCTGGCGCTCCGCTGCCAGTCGTCGCGCCGGACTGTGGCTCTTGGCGCTGGGCCTGGTGGTGCTGGACCTGTGGACTTTTGGCAGCGGCGCGGTCGAGGTGGTGGACGTGCAGGAGAGCGCCTACTGGCGCGTCGTGGCCCAGGCCACCGCTGGGGCCGGGCGGGTGCTTCCCTGGGGACTGAACGATTTCGAGCAAAACGGCGGGATAGAGTTTGGACTGCGCAGCGTTTTTGGGTATGACCCGCTGACCCTCCAGCGCTACGAAGAGTTCATCACCTCGCGGCCCGACCCGCGCGCGCGGACCTACGACCTGCTGAACGCCGGTTACCTGGTGACCAGCGCCCCGCAGGACTTTCCTGACGATCCCGACGCGCCCCGGCTGCTGCTCGAACGATCCGGCGTGTACGTGTACGAGCGGCCCGCCGCGCTCCCACGGGCGTGGGTCGTGCCGCAAATCGAAGTGGCTGACGACGCGGCAACACTGGCGCGTATTCACGACCCGGATTTTGACCCGCGCGCGGTAGCACTACTCGACTCGGCGCTGGAGTGTGTGAACACGGACGCGGATGAGGCTGGCGAGGTCGAGAGCGTGCTTTACGAGGGGAACCGGATCGAGGCACAGGTGCAGGGTGGGGGCGGGCTGTTGATATTGAGCGAAATTGATTACCCCGGCTGGCGGGCCACGGTGGATGGCGACCCTGCCCGTATAGTGCGGGCCGACTATGTGCTGCGCGCTCTCTGCGTGCCGGCGGGCGAACATCGGGTCGTCCTGGTGTACGATCCGCCGCTGCTGAAGGCCGGACTGGCGATCACGGTCCTAACACTGCTGTCCATCATCGGCGTCGCCGTCTGGACCGCACGGCGAAGCGGAGATGCTGTATGAGACCGACTGGTCACCCCCGGTCACTGTTCACTGTTCATTGTTCATTGTTCATTGCTCATTGTTCATTGCTCATCGTGTTCATTGCCCTGGCCATCGCTTACAGCCTGGCCTCTCCCCTCTACGAGCCCACCGACGAACTGCGTCATTTCCGCTACGTGCGGCATCTCATCGCCTACCACAGCCTGCCTGTGCAACGGCCCGACGTTCCTCGTGCCCAGAGCCACCATCCGCCTCTCTACTACGCCCTGGGCGCGCTGGTCAGTTGGTGGGTTCCTGTCGCAGAGGAGGTCTACTACGAGCCTCCCACCAACCCTTACTGGGGCTACCGCTACTGGGAGGTGGGCGACGACAACAAGAACCAGTATCTCCACGGCGACGACGAGAGCTTTTTCTTTCGAGGTGTCGCCCTGGCGGTCTACGTGGTGCGCTGGATGACGGTGCTCATCGGCGCGGGTGTCGTCTGGCTGACCTACCGCATCGGGCGCGAGATTTTCCCAGACCGGCCCGCGTTGGCCGTGGGCGGGGCGGCGCTGGTCGCGTTCAACCCGCAGTTCACCTACCTGAGCGGCGCGGTCAACAACGACGTCCCGGCGGCGCTGTGCAGCGCGGCGGTGCTCCTGGTGTGCGTCCGGCTGGTGCGGGATGGTCCCAGCGTGCGCACCGACGTGACGCTAGGCGTTCTCTACGGCCTGGCGCTCCTCACCAAGTTCAACCTGCTGGCCCTGCTGCCGCTGATTGGATTGGCTTACCTTGTTGCCGCGTGGCCCACCCGTGCCCACACCTCCACATCCCCACACCCCCACACTCTCAACTGGCGCGCTCTCCTGCGGGGTACCATCATCGTCCTGGGTCTGGCAGCCGTGATCTCCGGCTGGTGGTTCTGGCGCAACTATATGCTCTACGGTGATCCCACGGGCATGAGCAAGGTCAACGAACTCTGGGCCGGCCGGCCAGCGTCTGAAAACTGGTGGGCCATCCGGCAGAGTCTGCCCTACCTGTGGAGCAGCCTGTGGGGACGTTTTGGCTACGGTCAGGTTCCCTTGCCCCAATTCGTCTACCAGGGGTTGCTCGTGTTTTGCGTGTTGGCACTGGCCGGCTACCTGCTCCCCCGGCGAGGCTCGCTTCCTCTTGCTACATTGTCGCTCCTGGGAGCCGCCGTCCTCATCTTTACGGCAGTGGTTTTTTATTACATCCTGATTCAACCGGCCGGCGCGATGGGACGTTTCCTGTTCCCTGGCCTGCCCGCGTTCGCTCTCCTGCTTTGCCTGGGGTTGAGCCGGTTTCTCCCCCGCCGCTTGACGTGGGTGGCGAGCCTGGTCGTGACAGCCGGGATGGCGGCGCTGGCCGTCTACGCCCTGGTCGGCGTGCTGACCCCGGCTTTCGCCTGCCCCCGCCCGCTGACCGAGGCCGAGATCGTTTCCGTACCTAACCCCACCGGTGTCGAGTTCGGCCACGTCAGTCCTCCCCCCTGGAGGGGGGATAAGAGGGGGGTCGCCAGGCTGCTGGGTTACCAGGTCACGCCGACCGTCGTCGAACCGGGCGGCGAGGTGGAGGTCACGCTCTATTGGCAGGCCTTGACCCGGACTGATCAGAACCACACTGTCTTTGTCCACCTGCTGAGCGAGGTGGGCACGATGGTGGCCCAGCGCGACACCTACCCTGGCCTCGGAAGGTACCCCACCACCGACTGGGAGCCTGGCATCGCCTTCGCCGATACCTACCGCATGCAAATACCGGAGACCGCCTACGCGCCGGACGTGGGTTATATCCAGGTCGGTCTCTACCCGCCCGACGGCCCGCGCCTCACCACACAGGATGGACGTGACGCGCTACGCCTGGCGACGGTCGAAATCCGGCCTCGGTCTGCCTCCCTCTTATCCCCCCTGGAGGGGGGAGGAAGGGGGGTCCCCAATCCGATGGACGCCAACTTTGGCGACCAGGCCGCGCTGGTCGGCTATGCGCTGGACCGGCGGGTGGTGCGGCCCGGCGAGACGATTCGCCTCACGCTCTACTGGCGGGCGCTGGCCCCGCTGGAGACGAACTATAGCGTCTTTGCCCACCTCCTCGGCGTCAAAGATCAGGTCTGGGGCAGCAGCGATGGCTGGCCCGCCGGAGGGAACAGGCCCACCAGCCAGTGGAAGCCTGACCAGATTATCGAGGACGCGCGTGACCTGATGGTAGGATTGACGACCCCGCCGGGTTTTTACGATATTGAGATTGGCCTGTACGACTCTAGCGGTGACCGCTTGCCGGTCATCGCGGAGGATGGTCGCTGGCTGGGCAGCCGCGTATTATTGAGTAAAATTCGAGTGCTGGGCGAGTAGGACGGTGGAGGGAAGCGGATGAACAAGAAACCTTGGATGAATATCCTGCGCGTGTTGATTAGCGCCGGAGCGTTGGCCTTTCTGTTCTGGAGGATCGGCCTGGGCGAGACACTGGATGTGCTGCGCCAGGCTGATATGCGCTACTTGCTGGCCGCCTTCTTGCTTGTCGTCCTCGGTCTGGTCATTCGCGCCTGCCGCTGGTTCGTCCTTCTGCGCGGCCTCGACCTGGACGTGCCTTTTGGCCGCCTGGTGCACCTTTATTTTGTCGGAGCCTTCTTTAACATTTTTCTCCCCACCAGCTTTGGCGGTGACGTTGTGCGGGCGCTGGAACTGAGCGGCGACACCGACACTTCGGCAGCCGTCGGTACCGTGTTGCTCGATCGTATGTGTGGTCTGCTCGTGCTCTTTGCCATGGGATTGATCGCCCTCCTGTTTACCTTTGCGCGCCTCGAGGCCTGGCTGGTCGGCTTGTTGGTGGGAATCGCTGGTGGGGGACTGCTTGCCGGGGCGCTCGTGCTGCAAGGGCGCTTTCTGCGACGTGTCACAGACCGTCTGCCATCTGCGCTCTCGCTGAGAGGCGAGGGCTTCCTGGCGCAGGCCTACGCTGCGGTGACCGGCTGTGGCCGGCGGGCGATACTGGAGGCGCTAGGCGTTTCGCTCGTCTTTAACGTGGTGAACGTGCTCGTCAACTGGCTGTGCGGGCTGGCGGTGGGCATTCCTCAGGGGCTGGGCTTTTACTTTGTCGTCACGCCCCTCATCTCTGTCACACTGATCGTGCCCCTCTCAATCGGCGGCCTGGGCGTGCGAGACTGGGTGACGGTGGCGCTTTTCGGTTCAGTCGGGGTGGATGCCAACACCGCTGCCGCTATGTCGCTGAGCATCTACCTCGTGTCTACCGCAGCCGGGCTTCTCGGTGGACTGCTGTATGGCATTGAGGGATTGTGTGGCCTGCGGAAGCGGGAGCCGGTGTAGGGGGTAATCGTATGTCCAAAGTTACGTTGCGGGGAATGCAGATGGAAGTGGACGAGTGGGTGCAGGGGGACGGAGGCGGCTATTGGCGCCCGCTGGCGATACTGGCGCGTATGATCGAGGAATTGGGCGAAGTCGCTCGACTGGTCAATCACCTCTACGGGCAAAAGCCCAAGCGAGACGACGAGGCGGAGCAGGATTTGGGAATCGAGTTGTGTGATCTGATCTACACGCTCGTCTGTGTGGCTAACGTCGCCGATGTTGACCTGGAACAGAGTTGGCGGGCAATGATGGAGAAATACCGCACCCGCGACCGCCAGCGCTACGTTGGGCAGGACGTTACGTCCAGGGAGCTTTTATGAAACTATCCGCCCGCACCTACCAAGATACCAGTGTTGTGCTTGTTTACCGTCTTGTCGGCTCGGCGCAGCGGATGGTAGCGGATAAGCGGATGAGGCGGTACGCCACGGACAGATCGGCAGGGGCACATAGTGATGTGTCTCCACCAGGTCTATCCGTTTATCCGCTATTCATCTGTTGCCCCTACCCGGTAAACAAATACAGTATTACAATAGGAGTCGATGGGTTCTTCTCATTGTCCTTCACCCACCGAGAAGTCCACGCGCCCAAGCTCTCTCTTCCCCGCGACTACGTTCACCCTGTAGTTACCCGGTTCAAAGCCCTCGTCTTCTTCGATGCAACTTAGAAATGGCCCATTGCTAAACACCTGCCGGTGTGTCAGCAAAATGTCCCTTCCCCGCGACCAAAAGGCTTGCAGTGTCACATCGCTGCTTGTTTCAAGATGACCACAAACACATATGCGCGTCTCGTCAGACGGCACAGCATCAGGGAGAACAATAGGTTCCCCTTCAGCATTCCATCCCTGGCACAACGTCAGATCCGATAACTCTACCGCTATCTCAGGCACCAAGAAAGGACACCCACAGGAGACCAATGCCATCGTGAGTATTGTAATGACTATGGAGCGTTTTGCAGAGTCCATCAGCTTCATCTCCTCGTCCAGTTCCACGGATATAGCTGCGCTGTTGCCATAAACGGGGTATGGGATACACCCGGGCTCACAGACGCATCAACGGCATTGGGCCATTCGTTTGCGCCACCCGACAGACCCAAATTAACCATGTACGGTTGCATGTTGGACTTGAGATCGTAGGCAGGCCGAAGAGCATAACCAGTTTCCGTATCTACTAAATCCATCTCCCAACTCATCCCTGCATCCAGGCCGGCTTTCGCGACCATATCCGCCTGCAACTCGAAGCCAAGGTCAAAAGATGGACCCAGTAGCATGTCGTTGGATGAATAACCCATAGGCAATACGAGCCCTCCAGCGATCCCTGAGTTGAGGCCTTCAGGAGTTCCAAGTTCAACGGCAGCGCCTCCACCCACCGCAAGACTCAGTTCGCCTGAGTGCCAATTGAAAACCCAGACCACCTGTGGCACCGTGCCTTGTACCCCTAAGATTACGTTCTCCCCAAAGCTAGGGCTGACGTATACTCCAGCGCCGCTCGGAATGCTGTGCCATATCAGTTGATCGATCACTTCCAACAAGATCACGCCTGGATCTTTGGGTGGTGGCGGCGGTGGTGGTGGTGGCGGCGGCGGTGGCGGTGGCGGTGGCGGCCAAGGAACACCCCGGCCCCCGCCCGGGTCCGCCGCGTGCCCACTCGGATCGGTGTAGCGAAGCGGGTTCCCGAGGACGTACGAGTAACGATTGAGGCTCTGCGGATTTCCCGCCTCCGGCACAATCGTATCCGCGCTCACGAATCGCCCCAGCGCGGGGTGGTAGTAGCGCACGTGCATGAACACCAGCCCCGTGCCGGGCACGCTCCTCTGCCCCGTGAACGTGAAGTCGGTTGGTAACGTGCCGTCGCTCCAGCGCACGTCGCCATAAGGCAGGTATCGCTGCTCGGCCACCACCCCGCCGCTGTCGTTCGTGGTCAGGCTGGTGGAGCCCAGATGATCCGCGTGCAGGTAGTATACCACGTCAGCGGCTCTCATTGCAACTCGCCGGCCGCCGTGATAGTAGTATTTCGTCACGCGCGGTGCGCCCGCCTGGGCTTCGGTGCTGACCTCGTTGCCGACGTTGTCGCTGGCGGTGAGGCGCAAGGTGTACAGGTGGCCGGGCTCGCCGGGGTGGGTG